>JAOUBX010000135.1 GCA_029860075.1 Deltaproteobacteria bacterium
ACTGACCATCGAGACCTGTTATATCCCAAAGCCCAAGGGTTCCCTCAGCAGGCCCTTCCTTTGAAAGGGGCTTACTTTCTCCGCTTTCTCTTGTCTTTGCAATAGTCCAGGCATCTAGCCCGTTATCCTTTTTTGCATACAATTCATGTTTGCTCACTTCATTTAAGTCAGTAGCAATTCCTTCCACCTGAACGCTATACCAGTCATCTGACTGAGTATCGACTTTTACAGGGCAAATTAATTGATAATTGGAAGGATAATTAATTTTTGAGACAGGAAGCGTTCTGTCTACTATAAGCTCCTTACTTGCTACCGCTTCTCTGGTTTCACGAGTAGCGGGATCAGTATAGATCAAAACAACTTTTGCGTTATAGGTACCTTCCTGGAGATCATTCGTTTCTATAGTAATGCCCCCCATTCCTGTAAAAGGATTGTCATATTTGCTTAAAAGATTACTTCCAAGATAATAGCTCAGGCTATTTAAAATTGATTTTGGTGACAATCCAACAAATTCAGGCAGCACCTTGACTTTGCCGGGCGCCAGACCACAGGTCTTGGCCTCCTCATATTTGAGATCAACCGTAATATCTATACAATCGGGTGGATAATTAACAGCAGAACTCCCTATAAGGCTTCCAAAATGACTAATGCCCTGCATGCGAAAAGTTCCAGCTTCAACATTACCAACATTAAAAGCTGCTGGAATCTCATCTCCTTCATAAATTGAAACATCCTTCCACTTGAAAGTCATTTCGTCATATTTTTGTATTTTTAATGTTTTAAGATAACCACCAAGGTCATTATAACCATCTAATCTTTCACAAGACGGAACAAGCAAGAAACTTTTCGTACCTATTACAGATGCAACATTTGAATAAAATTCCTCACCTATATTATTTACAGCCATTAATCTAACATCCGCTGGCAGTGGAGACATTCTCCAAATCAGGTCAACCTTAGGCAAAGCTATATCCGTTAAGCTAATAGCATCAATCCAACCGAAGTCTTGTCTGTATTGCAGCTTTAGTTCCGATACAGGCAACCTGATTGTTTCAAAACCTTCTACAAAATGAGTTTCCCATTCAGAAGGAACCTTTATAAGACTTTCAGGACTCGGAACAAATTCATCATCAAATAAGTTAAGTATAATTTTTTCTTCCAGAAAATCTGTAATTACTGAACTTTTATTGCCGGCCAGGTCTTCTGCAATGAGCCTGAACTTCTTTCCAGTAAGCAAGGTTATTTCATCATCTGAAAATTCATACTTTTTTAACATGGAGCTATCCGTTCCCTGTCGAAAAGCAGTCCACTCCTGCGGATTTTCACCTTCTCCATACTCAATGGCCCAGGAAGCGAGATTGTTATCTTCAACATTACCCTGAAGCTGAGCAACATAGTTTTCCCCCCCGGACAAGATTCCCTCCAGATTTAGCTGTACCACGGGTGGTAAATAGTCAACTTCAACAAACATTTCCATGTCAAAAATCTTTATACGATATTTTCCATTATCTACAACATCACCAAAACTATCCTTTCCATCCCAACGGATAAAGTCATCTTTCTGCTCCGTGTATGTCTCTTTAAAGATTCTGATAATCTCGTTATTTTCATTGAGAATCTGAAATTCCAGATAAACAGGCTCCAGAACCTTATAGTGCAACTCAACAGTGTCCTTAACATTATCATTATTAGGAGAAAAAACGTTTAAAGTCTTATATAGATTGGTAATACTTGAACGATAACCCCAGCTGACTTTTCTTTTCTTCGATTTTACATTTCCGGCCTTATCAGTCACAGTTAGGCGAACATAGAAAGTTCCTTCGTAAGGAGGTATCCAATAAGTAAAAACATCATTAATTACCTCTGTCTCCGAGGGAGGCAATATAATGTTCCAATTATCGGGGGAATCCACATCTGCATACTCAATGCGGTATCGCTCAAAGTTTTTATCGGCAGCGTTGCCCTTGAGAATAATAGAGCCACTCTCTTTTTTCACCTGCAGATCAGCTGACAGATTTAAAAGGGATTTATAGCTAGTATAACGACATCCAAATATCTTAAAGCAATAAAGGTAATTTCCGAGCGGAGATATCCCGCTATACAAGAATTCATCAGCCTCATTATGCGTTTTGAAACTTTTAGAAGTTCTGGTTTTTACATTGTAAAGTTTATCTCTCACTATAAGATTTTCATTATCCAGCCAAAAGTACCCTTTATCCTCATAAGTCCAAGGGTACCCCCAGTCAAGAATTTCCCACTCCAATGAAGATACATTGACAATCAAAACACTGTCGGACCCATTTACATAAAAGTATTCACTGTCTCTGGACCAATAACTATTCTTAACTAAGGTGCCCGACGACCAATTATTAGAAGGAGCAAAATCAATTTGAAGTACTAATTCTTTATTGTGCAGGTTAAATATATTAATCATATCCTCTCTGAGGCTGATAGCCTTTGACTTATCCGGTGAGAGAAAAAAATTACTGTTGCTAGATTCCAGCTTGACTTGCTCATGTGGTTTATTAATGTCAACAATCTGGGATTCTCTGGTGCTATTGATAAAAAGAATCTCCTTATTCGATATCCATGTCAATATATGCTTGTTAGCATACTTATAAGCATAAGTATCAGTATATTCCATCAATATCCGTCTATTGCCAAACATATCACTCAACCAAAGATTACCTGTCCTATCTGTGAAAGTAATCCAGTTCCCATCTGGAGACCACTCATAAAGTTCATATACATCGTTATGAATGACTTTCTTCTCTGATCCATCTGAATTAATAACCATGAGCTCAACATGAGGTGGGTATGGCGAATTACGTCGCTCTGCATAAGCAACTTTATTTCTATCAACTGTCCACAATGTAGCACCTATATAACTTTGATTTTTATTTACTTGCCAAGTACTTAAATAGGCCGGAATCTTAGGGTACGTTGTCTTTGCAAGAAGCTTCCATTCTCCTGAGTTTAAATCCATCATCATAAGTTGTGACGGATATCCATACCAGGTACCGTAATTGATACCGGTATTCAGAAATAGTGGCGTGCGAACAAGCGACATACTATTTCCATCGGAGCTAAGTTCTTCTCTAGATATTTGCGATCTATAAGAAAGTTTCCCATACCATTCAGGCGGTGAAATCAAACTTACATCCTTACCATCGGGCGACATAAGGTAAATGCCATAGGGACTTGCTTTATTATATTTATGATCTGACCGTTTATCAGGATAGCCTTTAAAATAGACACCCCTTTCATCGGGTGACCAAGCTGCAAAACTCCACCTATTTTGAGGAATTTCACTTTCCATATGATAAAAATAACGAGTCCCTATTGCTTCAACCAAAGACGTTCTGTTGTTATCAACGACGATAACCTGACTTCCCAACAAGCCACCACTTTGTGCCCTTATCTCAATTCGATAGTCACCATCATCCACCACCATACTTGCATCATTCAAACCATCCCAGGTGATACTTCCCGTCAAAGTATTATCCAGTTCTCCTCCACTAAAATTCCTAACATTTTCGCCATCACTATTCAGGACAACAACGCTGACACTTTGCTTTACTTCAAGAATAAATGAGAAAATCGTACTGTCCTTAACACCGTCTCCATTGGGTGAAATATAAAGTTCTGATAATGAAAGATCAGGGTTCTGGGCTATAAACGTTTTTGCAGCAGAATTATTTTCCTCATTCTGCTCAATAATGAGATTCTCCTCATCAACAGTAACTTCCAAACCATAATTGCCGGTCGTTGCAATTCCATAGCTCAGGTAGACTGTTGCCTGAGAATTCCCTCCGATCGTTGCAACCGCCTTTGAGTCAATGATATCAGTACCTGACTTCAAGTTAACAATGACATTTTGAGCGCTTTGTTCACCGGCATTTTGAACAATCACTTCCACCTTAACCTCATCTCCATCGACAGGAGCAGAAGGGATAACAACGACGGAGCTATCTAATAGGACAAGATCAGGCAGATTCTTTATCATAAGTGCTGTAAAAGCATAATTATCATTTTCATCTGTCTCGACAATCAGGTTTTGTGGATCAGCTTCAATGTAAATAATCTTCTCTCCTGACTCCGAAATACCAGGCCACTCAACGGAAATATTTGCGCTTTCTCCAACACCAAGTGTATCAATTACCTGAGTACCAAGGAGAGTACCACCAGATTCAGGAATGCCATTATAAAAGCTCACGATTATGTTTGAAGCTGCCGAATAACCACTATTATTAACTGTAGTTGAAATGCTTACACTTCCACGTTCATTGGCAGGATTAGGTGTGATTAAAATGTCATCAGGATTTAATGCAATATTGGGATCGGTAAATACCAGGTCATTGACTGTAAGGTTAGTGTCTCCGCTATTGTTCTCCTCCGACAGTTCTGCTCTATTGTTAAAGGGGTCTGCTTCAACTCTTACAGGCATATCGATGCCTGCCTTATCAGCAATCCAGGTGATTTCCTTCGTCACAGTCGAGTTTGCGGGCACATCAATAGTAACGGTCGCAATTTCGTGTGGATTATCAACTTCATCAATAAAGTATCTTACCTGGACATTGTAGGCATCCATCGTTCCCCAATTACTTACCTTCGCCGAAATAGTCACATCCTGGTACTTATCGATAGTTGTTGCCGAGAGGGTCACATCCGATGAAAGAATTTCAAGATCCCAGGTCGGCGTCGGTTCGAGTATCTTGACGGCTATATTGTTCGTTTCGCTCGATTCGGCCACTATACCGTCGGCATCGACAAATAGGCGGTAAACATGGCTGGCGCCGTCTTCCACTAACGCCTGAAAGGTAACAGCCGTTATCGATTCACCGGGGAAAGCGAGCGTCTGCTCGCCGATGATGTTTTCCGGCAGCAGATCACCATCGTAGAGGACAACTTTCGCCTGCGCTACATCCGTCCTGCCCAGGTTTTTGATATTGGCGCTCATAACGACATTGGCCGGGAGCTTGGTAATCGTTTCCGGAATAAAGCCAATGTCTGCGCTCTTGATGGAAAGATCGGGATCGATAGAGGTCTTCCAGACGGCATTAATGGCCAGCGCCGTCTGATAGGGGCTCGCCTCCCAGCTGCCGTCTGCCGCCTGGCCGGACAGGAGGTAATTAAGGGCATGGGTTGAAGCCTCGGAGGGAGCATCCAGTTCCTTGAGGGCAAAGAGCGCCTCTGCCGTGTTGTAAACCGTACTCGGGCTGTTGCCGAAACCGCCGTCACTGTTCTGTTTAGCCAGGAGCCAGGCCGTTCCCGAGGCAATGGGCTCGGCAAGATCAAGGCTGTCCTGCTTTAAGGAAAAGACCTTCAGCGTACCGGTGGTGGACTGGACATCACTGCCGCTGTCGCTGCCCCAGCCGCCGTCGCTGTTCTGTTTTGATTTCAAATATTCAATTCCCGCTGAAATCACCGTGTTATTGCTGTACTTGGCTGAAATAAGCGCGTTAAGGGCCAATGCCGTGTCTGTCGGGGTACTCACATATCTTGAGTCGCCGCCCCATCCGCCATCCGTATTTTGTCTTGCCGCAAGGGAATCGATGACTGCCGATGCATCCTGGCCATTTGCAATCAGCGCCTTAATTTTCCTTGCCAGGTAGTCTGAATTGGTCGATTCGCTCAGGGTAAGCCACTCAAGACCATATAAAATAGCCTGCCCTGCCGATTCAAAATCGACAAGTGCACTAAGCGCCTCTGCCGTATCCCTTTCGATGGTTTGTGAAAATTCCTTCCAGCTGCCGTCAGCCTCCTGTCTCTCAAGCAGCCAGGCTACGCCGTCATAAACATTCGCTTCTTCCGTTCTGGGCGTTGTATCGGGAGGGGTAATGCCGGGGGGAGAAGCCAGACTATCCTTTGGCGTCGAGGCGATCTGCATAATAGCAGCGCCGTCTGTCAGTATGGACAGGCGGGTCACAAAGGCGTTTCTCACATTTTCAATACCCGTCACATCGGTTTCTTTAAAAGTACCGGGCCGGGTAATATAGATAAAGGCCGTTTTGAAGGATTTCTGCGACTGGCCGGGGCCGGGAATTCTCTCGCCACTGGCGGCAATAATGTCATCGATGGTCACCGTCTTTGCCGTGCCGCTAATGGTAACGCCTGCTTCGGGAAGGCGGTTTTTGTCCGTCCCCGGGCTGTCAATAAGCGTCAGCGGCGGGACTTGCGACTTGTCGATCATCCCCATAAGGTAGAGATCGAGGGACCCATAATACTTCATCTCTCTGAATGGTGTAACTGAAGTAAAGGTACCGTCGCCGTTGTCCCGCCATTCATTACCGTATTCGATAGAACCGTTGGAATCCAAAAGAAAGCTCCAGTGACTGCCGTCCTTACCGAGCAGGGCGTCACTAATGTTTCCATTTTCATCCCTGAATTTCAGATGGGCCGACCAGCGGTGAAGAATTTCATGGCTTAATAAATTGAGGGTTTCATTAAATTCAGGATCAAGTGGATCAGTAACAACATTATTAAGAATATTCCCCATATCGACAGTTCCCTGCAATTTGCTGTTACTGCCATAATCAGCAGAGTTGTCAAAAAGAGGTTCCCCAATACCGGTCACATTGTTACGAATACCTAAATAAAAAGCCGCAGCATCACCATTATAAGGCATCGGGAAATCAAAGTTGGTAAAGATTACCAAAAAATCATAATCATCGGTATGGTTTTTATAAAATTCCTTGGCAATCTGCTCACGAGGCAAAGTATAGGAAGTCCCGTCACCAAGTTCGGCATCATAAGCACCATCTACATTCATAACGGTAACGTTGCCGTAGTCACCGACGGTAGTGGCGGTAAATTCGGCGGCATGGGATGAGGAAAAGAGGAAGAAGGTAAAAAGAAAAACCAGAAGGGGACACAGGTGAACACAGAATAACACAGATCGGGCATTGTCGTTTTTTTTACCCCTTAACATTAGGTAGTGTTCAATAATCTGTGTCAGGGTTAATGGAATTATTCATCATATCAAAGCATTAATTCTTTATCCAGCCTTCCTTCAAAGAAAATAGCTAATTGAGAGATCGTTAGCGACCAGTTTTTGATA
>JAOUBX010000136.1 GCA_029860075.1 Deltaproteobacteria bacterium
TGATGATGCGTTTAAAAAAGTTCTCGCCTACTGCAAACCCGCCTACTATCTTAACAAGGGCGCAAAATCAAATCCCCGGGAACTGGCATCACGGATAAATGAAGTCATCAAGAAACTTGTTGCCAGTTCTTCAAGCATAGCTCAACCTGACAAATAACCGAAAAATCATTTCATTCCTGAAAAAAACTTGAAAAAACAATATTTTTTATTTTTATAAATATTTAAAGATAGGATCTATCGCGCATTATGAGTTTTATCTGCATTATAATCACCATGAAAACACCGGGTATCCATCTATATCCGGATTGGAATTAGTCAGATTTTCTTTATAACTATCAGTAAAACCATCCGTTCCCGCGGAATCAATCAACCAAATATCAAAATCTCCATCTTTATTTGAACCAACGGCAATATGCTTACCATCACTAGACCATGATGGCGTAAACTCTGCATAATTAAGACCATCCGATAATGTCATCTTTTTCACTTGCTGTCCACTTAAACTTAGCTTATATAACTCATAATAGGAAGGTGTACTACCCCTGTAGAGTCTCCTCGTAAAAGCAATCTCTTTGCCATCCGGACTCCAGGCAGGAGCTGCATCCATTGGAATATTACCATCAGTAACCTGACAAGTAACTGGACCTATTGGATTACCAGAGGAATCCATAAGTAATATTGCATGAAGGTTATAACACCCTTCGGGTTGAAATCCAACATAGGCAATCGTATTGCCATCAGGAGACCAGGCAGGCATTGCACTATAAGAGCTTCCAGGTACATCGGTAAGCTTTGTTTCCGTTTTTGTCTGAACATCAATTAAAAATAACTCTACATCTGCGGTAGGCAGATAGTCTCCTGTTTCCCTCTGGAACGCTATTTTTGTGCCATCAGGTGACCACGTGGGCCAATCGCCATAAGTCAGCCTCTGCAATAGTCGATTTTCAATATCTAAAAGGAATATACTGGGACCGTCAGATGTGGAAAATGCGAGGCTTTTTCTGTCCGGTGACAGTGCAATTTTCCCGATTTTAATACTGGGATCCGCGTCAGCATAGACAACTGAATCACCACTTCCATCTTGATTCATACTATATATTTTTTCAATACCATTACGTCGTGAAAGGTAATAAGCTTTAGGTGGTTCAGTGACCAAGCCAATGACGGCACCCTCTTCCTGTCCGAGCTTGCCATTAAAAACGACGATGTACCGCCCCCGTTTTACATTGTCATCAGGTGGGTCGAAAGAAATAACGGGGGTAGACTCTCCCGGTGCTAATGGGGTGAGCAATTGATATGTTGCCAGGTGAATTCTAAAGCCGGAATTATTATCATAGTAAATATTAATTTCACCGAATTCATTCCCCCGACTATTAGTAATATAGGTCATTACCTCCTTGCTATTATTGGTAACCGTCAAACCGTTACTGTCAATCTGCACTCCCATCTCCCCACGAAAGAAGTAGTTCAGTAAACCGGCCGAGTAGCCTACGGCACGGGGTAATAAAAAGTCGGCAGATTCTTCGTGGACTTTGTTGTTAAGGGAGTATACTTCTTTGTACCCACGTTTTTTCAGTTCAAAATCGAAATAGGAAAATGCAGAGAGTCTTTTTATGATTTTGCTTTGATCAGGCCTGTATCTATCTGCAACATAGCCATGAAGATATTTAACATTAACAGTTACCGGTACGCCGATACCTTCCGGTTTAACCGATTCTTCAACTAAATTAATTCCTACTGCCACAGGATTGTTATAATTATCATATTTGTTGTCACCAAAATTACTATCCCGACTGATAAAGTTAGTGTTGGTAAATTCAGCAAGCCCTTTCCCTGTGTTTGTGTCCCAAAAGCTGTCAAGGGTATTAAATACTTCATTGTCCACAGCGGGATACCCGTCTAATCTAAGAGCATATTCTTCTTTTAAGTATTTCTCATACATATCAGTACCGGCTAGAGAGAATCCGTGCATATCATTCCTCACATGGGCAGGAACGGATTTATCCTGCACAAGGTGCATTATTTGACCGAGGGCACGAAATGTTTTTGCAAAATATTCCTCTCTGTCTTCCGCGTTCGTATAGGTTAACGAGCCCATAAAATAGAATCTCGCCTGACTCCAGCTAAACTCATTACCGCTCTCCCCAAAAGATTTCCCCCATTGCAGGGAAGGAAGCCCTGTCATCGTGTAACCAAGTACTGTATCATTGAGACCACTGCCTGTGGTGGGATCATAAAAATGATTTTTGTACCTGGCTCCTTCCACAGTTGCACTGATCAGGTCTTCCCAAAACTTAGGTCCCCCCTCATACTCTCCATCCTCAAAGGCGCTGCCGTCTTCTACCCACTTTCTTACGCTTTTATTGAGGTATCTATCCTGAATTGACATATCAAGTTGTCCAAGTGATGTAGAAAGGTCTGATATGTCGATAGAATTTTTTGTTATTTGTCGATGAACCGTTTTTTCGTAGCCAATAGAATCATGTGACAAACAAACGACCGTTAAGAATACAAACAAAGAAAGTTTAGTTTTCATTTTAAACCTCCAAATATTGACGCAATTTATAAATTGTTCGTAACATTGGTTTTTTTTCAGGGAAAAAATCATTAAGTTTATTAACTTCTATTTCAAGTGCATCTAAAATGATGCTTTCACTGATTCTTTGAATAGTGCTTTTCATTTATGATCCTATCTTCTTCAGCAAATTGATTTTGCATGGATATAACCTTCTCGTCCCTAAAAACTCTCGATCCGCCAAAGCCCGTCTTCGTCTTTCACAAAATAAATGAAGTAGGTAATTTCGATCAATGAACTATTAAATTCCTCCAAGCGACTAAACCTATATTCGGCCACGTCGTTCCTGATGTAATCCATTTCAATATCATTCATATTTACCGCAATTCCAGAAAGCTGATCTGCAAGTGCAATAAAAACCCTCTTATATTTTTCTCGAGATGAGGGATGATAGAAGGTTAATATAGAGTTAACGTCTCCTGCTTTCATTGCCTCTTTCATTCCACTCCATACAGCCTTCAATATGGCATCCGTTTGTTCAAGATTCATTACATTCACTACAGTGGCAACTTTCACAGTCTGTACTTCATCCCTACCAAAAGGACCGGGAAGCCCCCCCCCTGTACTATTTTCGACAGTTACAGTTACTTCAGGGGTGTAAATACCGGCCCCACTATAACCAAATGTAACCGGGCCGGGGGTACTTGTTACACTATCTACCACTCCATCGCCGTTAAAATCCCAGGAGTAGGCTATTGGCGTTCCACTGCCCTTATAATCAACTTCAAACTCAATATCCAGGTTACCCGTACTGGTATAAATGATCCCACTGGATGGTGATGCATCCAGTGTGGCGACGTTAATCGTGCCTCCTGCATAAACTGTTTTTGATGATTCGTCGGTTTCACCACTTGGAATGGTCGCTATAGCTTTTATCGTATTAAATGCTGCAGGGAAGAGGTTCACTTCAGCTGCAAAGTCACCATCATTAAAGTGGGCAAGGTAGCTGCGAGTAAGTGTTTCCCTTTCCGTTTGAGCCTCCACAATAATGATAACTCCAACTTCAGGAGAAATACTCTTTGCTGTCCCTGTTACGATGGTATGAGAGGAATCTAAAAAGCTTCCTTCTATAGGGGATGTAATATTGACACGCAGAAGGACTTCTTCAGGTATAGCAGAGGCTTCATTAGACCAGCCACTCTCCTTTGACCACGCATTTACCGCTGTAACAACATAGTAATAAGTGATACCGGCCTCCACATCAACGTCGGTATAAGAGAGATAACTGGATGAAACAGAATCGATCAAGGTGTAGTCGGTAGCAGAGAGCTCCGACCGGTAAATATTGTAACTGCTCAATCCATTTCCAGGGCTACTGCTCCATGCAAGTTTTACCTCTCCCTCTCCAGGCGTTGCAGATAGACCGGCAGGTACCGGGAGTTCCTTTGGGGAAGCGGAAACTTCTACAGAATTTCCACTTTCCTGGGAGGAGCTGTTGTTTGCTGTGACAACATAATAATAGTTTGTTCCAATCTCCACATCACTATCTGTAAAACTAATGGTACTGGCATTTGTGGAACCTATAAACTGATACCCGGAGCCTGCTGTAAGCGACCTATAAATTCTGTAGCCAACAAGATTACCTTCGCTGTTGGCACTCCAGGTAAGCTGGATGACACCCTCCATAGCATCCGATGCTGCCACTCCCACCGGGGCAGAAGGGGGTAATGTGTCAAGATAAAAATAGAGATAATTAGTCCATTGGTTAGTTAGTGTGTGAACTTTCGAATAGGTTTCGTATCCATCTTTAGAAATCGTAATGGTAGCCTGGAATGGTGCTACGTTATATGTCTCAAAGTAACCGCTATCATTTGAAGTCAGCGTTTGAGTTTTCTTTGGATCTTCTATGGTTACTGTTGCATTTCCTATGCTGCTGTAGTTATACGAATCGTATATCCATGCCCTGATTGCTGCAGGATAGAGTGGCAAAGAAATATCAAAAAGAAGCTCTTCGCCGGGGCTAACCGTCCTGGTAATATTAACAGTTCCGTAATTACTTCCATGAGCCTTGATATAGATCTCACCGGGTACAATCTTGTTAAACCTGTATCTACCATCGGTACCCGTCCAGAGATACTGGGTTTTTTCGGTATCTCTTATTTGTACATAAGCATAAGAAACTGCTAAACCCGAATCTTCAGACTTAACTGTTCCACTAACTATAGCAGTGGGGGTATATATAACCTTTGCAGTCTTTTCTGATACATTCCCCATCAAGTCAACAGCAACGACAGTTAATGTATTTTCACCTATATTAAGGGGAATATCATAAACAGTGAAAACGCCATCCTGCTTATGGATTGTGCCTGCTATTCCATTGACCGATATCTTTGCATCGGGATCATCTATTGTGCCTGAAACAAAGAGATAAGGTGTAATTACAGGCTCGCTCTCTGCTGGAGTTATAATATTGAAGTTAGGTGCTTCAGTATCGGGTGGGATAGGCATAACTCCAACCTTTACGGCAAATGAACTTTCTTCATCATTATTGTTTACAGCAGAAACCGTATAATAATAGGTAAGCCCGTTTGTCAATCCTGTATCTTTATAGGAGGCTGATGAAACAAGAGTTGCATTGAGTTTTTCATATCCACCTCCAGGGGAAAGACTCCTGTATATATTATAACCCTTGAGATCAGCTTCACTATTTTCAGCCCATACTAATGAGGCACTACTATCATCAACAACTCCTTTTAATCCTTTTGGTGGTGATAGCGGATTAGCAAGGGGTTTCTTTAAATGGTATATTAAATCTAAATACGCGCGGGCGTCATGACCTGAAGAAGAAGCAATATCTGGCAATCCATCAAGGTTAAAATCCTTAAAGACAACATTAAGACCAGACGCATCTCTTGCGTAATCAACTCCGGCATTGAAGGTGCCATCACCATTACCACGGAAATGGGTAATAACACTACTCACCAAGGCAATATCAAGATTACCGTCAAGGTCTAAGTCCTTTACATATAACTTGCCACTTCTCCTTAGATTTATCTCATAAACTGCAATACTTCCAAAAGTACCATCCCCTTTATTCAAAAATATTTTCATATTATAATAATCTGTCAGACTGTTGCTTTCTCTAGTAACTAAATCATTATATCCATCATTGTTAAAATCTCCCGGAATAGAGCTAAGATGACGATCCCAGGGGTACTCACCCAAGGGAATTGCCTGGTGAAAATGAAAGGTGCCATCCCCATTTCCGGCATGAATGTTAACACTATATGAAGAATTCCCCCATGTAGTGTTTATTTCAGCATTATTTATTATGTCTGTATATCCGTCACCGTTAACATCTCCAAGCTGGATAGAAGATCTATGATCTTCAATTTCATATGGTATTGCTTCTGAGAAAATACCGTCTCCTTTAGCCAGATAAACCAGTACATTATTACCAGACCAGCCATGTTCGAGATAAGCAATATCGGTATTACCGTCTCCATTAAAATCGCTACCATAGAGCCTGCCACCGTAATTGGTGGATGTTTCTATAACAGGACCACTTTTAAATGTATTGTGTCCCGATCCCCAGTAGAAAAATATCTTTGTAGTGTCTTTTGGAGTGCTATACCACTCAGAAGGGTATGCACTAAATGCAATGTCCTGGTTATGGTCATTATTAAAATCGCCCGTTATCATGCTGATACCCGAATGCAGGCCATCAATATTGATTAATGCTTCTCCCTGGAATAATCCATTCCCTTTACCAGGAATTATAGAAAATCTCTTTTCTGACGCAATTGCAATATCTACTATCCCATCATGGTTAAAATCTGAAACTTCAAGTCCATTTGCCGATTTATATCCCCCAAAAGAAAATCCCTTTTGGAAAGTACCGTCACCCTGTCCATGAAAGGTCATTAGAGAATCTCTCGCATTTATCAGAAGATCTAAATCTCCGTCATCATTTAGATCTTTAACAATTGGCAGCCATTTTTCAGGTGTATAACTCATGGGATAAGTGAACTCATGAGTTAATTTAAAGTCTTTATTCCCATCCCCGGAGTATACCAGAGCCTTCCGGCTTCCAAATTTAAAGCTCATAATATCGAGATTTCCATCTCTGTTAAAATCGTTTACAATAAAATCATTAGGGGCATATATCAATGACATTTCAGTAAAAGTAGCATCGCCATTCCCGGTGAGCAGCCAGATCGAACTGGATGAAATGCTGTGTACTGCAAGATCAATAATACCGTCTTCATCAAAGTCGGCAGCTACAATTTTACCTGGTTGTGATACACTCATCTTGAATATTTTACCTGTATTAAATGAGCCCTTTCCGTCACCTATTAATATGTGTATATCACTTGAAGAATATGCTGAATCCGATACAGCTATGTCATAGTTACCATCAGAATTAAAGTCGCCAATTGCAAGCCCTTTA
>JAOUBX010000137.1 GCA_029860075.1 Deltaproteobacteria bacterium
CCTTCCTGAATCGCTTTAAGGGCTTTGTTAAAATCAAAACTACTTTCTTCTTTACTCATGTCAATTCTCCTTTTTTAGCTGAATATATCAGCTTTGGTTAAATTGACACAGAATTTTGAACACCCTCTAACATTAACTCTCTGTAAATCTCTGTTATTTTTCTTCCCATCAGACCTTCCTCCAATTATCAAACACTTTACGTTTTACTTCCGCCCTGGGTCCAAAGTTAAGCAAAAGCCCCACTTCTTTGTTTGTCGCTTTTAAATAATTAAGCAGTTGCGCTTCGTGTTCCTGGCTAAGATTTCTTGCCGCTTTTATTTCTATAATGATTAAATCGTCAACCATAATATCGGCAAAGTATTCTCCAACCGTTTTCCCTCTATATGAAACTGTGATGGCTTTCTGTGCTTCAGCAGCAAGCCCCGTTGACTCCAGCTCTATCATCAGGGAATTTTCATAAACCTTCTCCAGAAAACCATATCCAAACTCGTTATAAACCTTATAAAAAGCGCTTATGATCTTTTCCGATAATTCCTTATGTTTAAAATCTTTCATCTAAAACCATTTTATAGGACACGGATTTCACTGATGAACACAGATTAAAATCCTTTTTGCACTCATTTAAAAATCCAAGTAAGCCCTGACCTAATATTTCCTCTTATCTCGTTTCCTTTATATTTAAACCCTAAAAACGCTTTTAGCCCTTATCTTTTAATCCGTGAAATCAGTGTGTATCCCTGTCCCATTATTCTTTTAAATTCTTTTTATTGGACACAGATTTCGCAGATGAACACAGATTAAAACCTAAAGATGTTCTTTTAAATCCGTGTAATCCGATCTTATCCGTGTCCCATTATTCTTTTACGCTCTTCCTTATCCTCTCCACCCTCTGTTTCCCCTTTCCCACACTAATAATCACTATCTCCTTCTCATCCCCCTGTCCAATTTCAATAACCACCCGCCCTTTGGCGATTTCTTTAATGATGCCCCCCTTGTCACCGAGCGTATCACCCACTTTCACCAGTTTAAGTTCCCTGCTGCCGGGCTCTTTTACCACCGCCGTTCCATCCATAGGAGCAATCTTGACAATCCTTATTTTTTCAATAGGCGCCGCATGAGCAGAAAGGCCAAGAAAAAAAACGCACATCACCACCGGTAATATTTGCTTAAAAAATCTATTCATAACTTTCATAATGACTCCTTTTGACGGGACACGGATTTCGCAGATAAACACTGTTTAAAATCTAAAAAGTATTCTTTTACTCTTATCTCTTAAATCTGTGTAATCCGTGTTCATCTGTGTCCCATTATTTTCAACGACTAATTTGATCCAACTCCACCACGATTCAGCCCAAATTAACTACAATTTTATTACACTAAAAAATAAAATACTCGGCTTTTTTTGCTTTTTTTAGCATTATCTTTCGGCTTTTTTTGCTTTTTTGGGTAAAAAACGAATAAATGCACTTTTTACGGGTAAAAATATTTACTCGCGGAATTTTCACACTTGTTTTTTGAAAATATGCAGGAGGCAGGTCTCAAGGGGTTGTTGCCCAAAAGGTAAAAGTGCTTCGACGGGCTCAGCACGAGCGAATCATTACTCCTTTTAATAGGACAGGGATTTCGCAGATAAACACTGTTTAAAATCTAAAAAGTATTCTTTACTCTTACCTCTTAAATCTATGAAATCCCTGTTCAGACCTGTCCCATTATTTTTATTAGCTCTTTTGTTTTATCTTTTAACCTTAAAACGCTCTTTGCCCTTATCTTTTAAAAATCTGTGTAATCCGTGTAAATCCGTGTCCCATTATTTTCTTTTGCTTTTTTTTTATCTCTTTTCTTCATGGAGACTATTATTGACAAAACCAGCAGGAAAAATCATAGGTCGGCTTTTTCTCCACTTTTTGTAAGCTGCAACGATTTTACCCCCCATCCTTTTCCACTGATCTGCAAATACAATATCTGCAACTTGAAGTTCGAAAACTAAAAGCGGCAAGTGCCATCATGAAACATCAAATCAGGCGGCAAGATGGCAAACGTTCCTTTATCACCAAATGCAGAATCATTTTTTTGCCCTCAAGTTCAAAAGCCCCCGTCGAAGAATCAGGCAATACCTTCCTTTGGCTCCTTCTACGCTTTACTCTTACATCAAAAAAGCAAAAGAAAATATTTTCGACCTCATCCCAAAATCTTCAAACCCTCATCAGTCACCAAACAGAACGCCACCTCATATTGTTGCACTGGTTAAGGCCATTAAGGAAAACAACCCAAGCTGGGGATACCTTCGTATTGCAATCCATATTTGGGGTGTTCAGCTTTTCATCTCTCCATCAACAGTAAGAAGGATTCTTCTCAAACCGGAAAGGTATCCTGATAAAAACACAAATTCTCCAAAAGAAGAAAAACCTCCACTGATAATTACAGCATCGAAGCCGAATTCTATATGGTCTATTGATTTAACAATCCTGTATCTGTTCGGGATATTTCCAATATATATTCTTGGTGTAATTGACCATTATTCAAGAAAGGTCCTTTCTCTTTCTTCAACCTTTCACCCCACTGCTGATTGGGTAACAGGTGAATGCAAGGCCCTTTTTTCTAAATATGGATTACCCAATCGAATGATCACTGACAACGGCTCTCAGTTTACTGCCGGGGTTTTCAGGAACTGCCTGAAAGCTCAGGGAGTAAAGCACATCAAAACCTCTGTGCGGCATCCCCAGACCAACGGGAAGATAGAGCGTTTCTTTCAATCTCTAAAATATGAGTTCATGTGCTTTTTCTTTCTGAAAAACAAAAAGCAGGTTGATAAGCTTTTGGAGGAATATCTCTTGTACTACAATCAGTATCGATTACATCAAGGCATTGGGGGGCAGGCGCCGGACAGGCTTTATTATAAAGAGCCTATAAAAAAACCACCAAAAGATGCAAAGCAAATCCGTGCGCCTATTGAGGAATTGAGCTTCGGTAATGATTTATTAAAAGCCTACAGACTGAAAAAAGCTGCCTGATTATAAAAAAAGAAATCCGGTCAGAGATCTCCGACCCTAAGTCTTTAATCGGGTATCCAAAAAATGGGGCAACAGATAGCTGCGTCTTAAATTCATAAATATCAGGATTTTTTACACTGACTGAATCATCTTTTTTAATTCATCCCTCATAAAACAAACTGCAAAATAAAATCACAAAATCAGATGAACATTTTTTGCTTCTTTTTTATGTATTTTCAAGTGTCCAGAAGGTGGTGAAATAGGACAGCTGTTTTTATCGTAGGCGTATTTGGTAACGAGCCCGCCTTCGCTCACCTCTGTCAGCCTGTTGAATACGTCATAGGTCATTGCCCTGGTGTTGCCTAGCGGTTTGGTAACCAGCGTGAGATTGCCGACAGCATCGTATCGAAATTATCGTAGCTGTAAGTCTCGTAAAAGAAAACTAAGCACCCCCATCATGTAACCAACATGACAGGGGTGTTATATTTTCAAGTTAATTCAATTGTCAAAGAACTATGCGGAATCTCAGCCGCTCTTGCTTTTCATTTTCTATGGCTTCAGAGGTGGTGAAATAGGACACCAGGCCCTCTGTATTATTTTTGTTCTTCTATTCTTCCCCATCTTCAATTGTTGGGATACAAGGTGATAAATGTTTATCTATTTCTTCTACAAAAACACCTCTTTTCAATACCCAAACACTAAATTCATTATCTTTGCCATTTAAATTTTCATCATCTCTAAAATATAATATCCCGTATGAACCAGGTGTAATTTCTTTAATCAATTGATATAAGTCAAAAATATCTATCACATCTTGTGATTTATGATTTGTAGAGCCAGCAACAACAAGTGTATATGTCCCATTTATTGCTTTTAACTCAAGAATACGACCTTCAAAAAAAATTAAATCTATTTTCTTTCGAATTTTGCATACTGCTTCTTCAAGTTCATCTAAGTCATCTTCATATGTAGACATATTAATCGCTACCCAACCATTGTATTCAATCATTTTCTACCTCTATATAGTTAAAATAAAGTTTTAGTATCAATAATGTATTCAACCCCATATCTATCAGCATATTCAGATATTTTATTAAGAACTTCTTTAGAAGGTTGACCTTCAAAGTGGAAATAAACTTTTTTATTAGTCTCTTTCGCCGCTTCAAAAGTTGCTTTAGCTTGTTTTCGAAATTTTGTACCAACTTTTCTCAAAGCTGGTTTAGTTTGAGCTATGAATTGATCGCTTATAACATCAAATTCACGTCCTATTGGATCACTTGCAAATGCCACACGCGATTCTCCTTTAAGTCTTTTTGCTAAAGCGTCTGCTGCACCGTCTGGCTTATTAACTTTAACCAAATTACCAGAATACCGTCCCAAGTTTACAGATGTTTTAGTAGCATTACCGTCCCCCTTCTTCCTCCACTTCTTCCATCTATCCTTAATCGCTTCCCACCTGCCCTTTACCCACTTCTTTTTTTCTTTAATAGAACCACCTGTTTTCTCTATAAACTTACCAAGCGGTGTTCTTGTTGCAGCAGCTACTACAATATTTTCAGGACTGCTAACAGTTTCTTCAACTTCATTGACGGCTTTCCGGGTAACATCTTTCGCATTATCTACAAGAGCCTTAGCATACGCACTTTTTCTTAAGAGTGCAGGATTTTGCAATTGCTCTTCATACTCTTTTTCACCATTTTCACTCTCTACTGTAACTTTTTCATCACCAAATAGAGATTCTTTAATTTTTTGATATTTATGTTTTACATTATCGTAAAAACCTCTTTCCATCGTTTTTTCTACGCCATTTTCCATGACTATCTCATAGGATAGTTCGTTATCCTCCCATGCAGCTGCATCAGGGTTATAATAGCTACCATCATATTCTATATATTTAGCGCCCGTATCAATTTCATCCAGAGACGCATACTCACTTGACGCATAACCATACAAATCAATATAAACCGTCGGATTCGAGTAAGCATACAAGTACCTATGTAATGACGGTGGAGTACCATACTCACCAAGATATGTATCCTCCGAAATAAACCTTGCCGTCTCAGCATCATAGTAACGTGCACCGAAATAGATGAGCCCCGTCTTCTCGTCATGCTCCTGCCCTGTGAATATCTGCCTGTTAACAGAAGTCCCACTCTGACTTCTAATGGTTCCCCATGGATCAAGGCTGTAGCTTACTTTTACCGCGCCCATGTTATCTGTCAGGTTAACCGTACTACCCAAAGCATCGTGATGGTAGTACTGAGTTCCAAGTCCAGTATTCAGAGAGAGTAATCTATCTGCATATCGGTAATGAGCTAGCAATGAACTGTCAGCAGCATTGTGCTCCTCAATTACGGCACCGCCATCATAGAAATAATCAACGTCTCCCCGCTCACTTAAACGATGCCTTACCCTAAAACCGTCGGCATTGTAATCATAGAGACCAAGTACCGTTTGACTTGCAGCCGATCCACCAGTTGTCTGTACCATCTGGTTGAGCGCATCATAAACAAAGTTAGTCTCTTCACCCGGCAATGAGCTATCAATCTTTTTAAGCATATTGCCATTAAGGTCATATGCATAACCAACGGTTTTGCCACGTACACTATCAACAACACTTGTCAACCTATCCAAGGCATCGTAAGCATATGTCTTTGAAGCGGTTGCAGTTCCGTTGACGCTGACAGTCTCTATCTTTCGGTTATATCCCTCAAAGGTATAGTTTGTAACGGTCACATCAGCACCGGAAGTGAGTGTATATTCCGTCATCCTGTCAAGATCGTCATAGCTATAGGTAGTTGTTTCGGTTGCTCCATTTTGGGCTTCTGTTTGAGACGTCCTATTGCCATTACTGTCATAAGCATAGGCATAACTGGAAATCACCGAACCATCAGCCGTTACCTTATTAACAATACTTGCCACCCGGTTTGTCGGATGATAAGTGTATTTCACATCTGTGCCGTTGGGGTAAGTAACAGTGTCCTTCTTTCCATCAGCATAGTAACCGTAGCTGGTTACCAAAGTATCAGCTGTGGCCGTTTCAATGCGGTTTCTACTATCGTAAGTATAAGCAGTACTGCCGGAAGCAGTTGTCACGCTGGTTCTATTACCATTATTGTCGTATGTATAGGACACAGCCACGCCCCTTTGCGTGCTGCTGGTCAATCGGTCAAAATCATCGTAAATATTCTCAGTCAGGTCTGTCACAGTAGCCCCGCCTGCATCACGCTTGGTCTCCGTAACGGTCGTTACATTATTATTCGCATCATAAGCCGTCACCGTTTTTAGCGGCGTCATATAAGGTGTCGCCACGTCGGGATAATTGGCCTCGGTCTGCCTGTTTAACTTGTCGTAAACATAAGCAAAGACCTGCCCCTTGGCGTCGGTCATTGCCGTCAGGTTCCCTTCGGCGTCGTAGCCGTAGCTAGTAACAATACTCCCCGGCTGGATATGCTTCACCTTCCGGTCGAGCGCGTCATATTCATACTTAACGCGACGGCCCAGCGCATCCATCTGAACCGTGACGTTGCTGTTCTTGTCGTAGGCATATTTTGTGGTTAGCCCTCCTTCACTTACTTCTAAAAGTCTGTTGAAGACGTCATAAACCATTGCCTTTGTATTTCCCAGTGGTTTAGTTACCAAGATAAGATTACCAATAGCATCATATTCCTTGCCCGTCATCTCCCCGGCAAAAGTAACAGAGGTCTCCCTGTTCTCCTTATCGTAAGTATAGCTTGTAATTTTCCCTTCTTCATCAGTGATAGTCAGCACATTCCCTGCACCGTCGTAGCTGCGGCTTTCAGTAGTTGTATCTGCATAAGTCGTTACTGTCAGCAAGTTACGACCGCTGTAAGTATAGGCTGTCCGCTTGTTTTCAGCATCCGTCGTTGCCGTCACATTGCCTGCGTTGTCATATTCATTA
>JAOUBX010000138.1 GCA_029860075.1 Deltaproteobacteria bacterium
TCATTCTCCGTAAAGACAACATCAGATTCGGAACGAGTGAAATCCAGCGCATAACCACTCGGCAGCACCTCATAAAACTCCACTTCAATACCCTGGTTGGAGGTCACATCGGTAAACTCATAACTATACACTGCACCGATCGATGACGTATTGATAAAGACATCCTTGACCTTATAACGGCGGTCAGGAAGAATTTCAAAGGTCTCTCTACCGCCGGAATAAACCGTCACATCACCGGCAGGATTCAAACTCCCGCCTATACCGCCGGTCACGTTCACTGTTATCGTATATTCCTGGCCCGTAAATACCCATACCGGATCATTCCCGTCTTCTCCAGACGTATCTCCCAACTGACCATCATTGTCGTTAAGTGATCCATCCAGCGTTAACTGGCCTGTCCCTTCTTCAAAACGCCACTCGGCAACCAGACCGCTGCCAATACCATTGAGATCCACGTTGATATTGTCGAATAACTCCTGCGCCGTACGCGCCACGTTCCAAACGCGTACCTCATCGATTAGCCCGTTAAAGGCAATATTAGCAGGATTATTCGTTATCGTCCCCACCGTTAACGGCGCATCGTTCAATATGCTGCTGCCGTTTAGCGTATCAGTGTCAACTGTCAGAAGTTCAGCAACGCCATCAATATATAGGCTTACACCATTAATGAAATTGCTGCCGCTATAAACCACAGCCACATGGTGCCACTGGCCATCAATAAGATCTTTGGTACCGTAGACTTCCGAATAACCGGCAGCGCCATGCATAGTGAAGGTCAATCGTCCATTGCCAGCCTCAAACTCGTTAACCGACAAATAATAACCACTGCCACTGATATTATCTAAGGCTGCCTCCTGCTTTGCCATAATGATATGGTGCCCGGAACCTTTCTCCTCCACCCTCACCAGCGCCTCCAGCGTAAATGGCGTCGTACTGTAAAAATCAAAACTCGCTTCATTCCCCACAACCACCACGTCGTCAACACCGTCGAAATCGAGCGCGTTACCCATGGGAAGTGTGTATGTCACTATACTTGTTTCATTACTGTAGGGAGAGGACCCATATCCATTGTAGGCAGCTACCCGGTAATAATAAGACTGTCCGACAATAAGTCCCACATCGTTAAATGTCGTCTCATCAGCCCCTACGGTTCCAACCTCTGTATAAGTATCTAATACTCCTATTTTACGCTCTATTCTAAAACCGTCCTCATCATCCGAGTTTTGAGTCCAGTTCAAAGTGACTTCTTTGGCGGAAACAACCTGGGCCGTTAAATCAGACGGCGCCGCGGGGCGCATGTCGGTAAAGGTTGCTTTTACAGTTTCGGGATTTAATACCGTAAAGTTACAATTTCCCGTTCCCGAGCAACCTGAACTGCTCCAACCGGAAAAAATGGATTCACTGCCTGGAAATGCCTCAAAATAAACCGTTGTCCCATGTCTGAAAGCAGCAGAGCAATTATCACCACAGCTAATTGCTCCGGAAGTATCCTGAACAATACCTGTACCCGAGCCGTCTTTGCTTATGTTAAGCAAGGGGCCAAAGGCGATATCTATAGTGCAACTTTCATCAATGGGACCTGCTTCGTATGTATTTGCACCCCTATTCAAGGTACCGTTACAACCGCTGGCGGAGGCTATCTGAAAAGGTTCAAATGGTGTCAGGCTATAATTAATCCTCTCTCCATATTGAACGATCTGAGGTGTGTCTGGTGAAACTGCCCCCTGTGAATTAAAAGTAACATTAGCGGTATAATTGCGCAGGGTATTTTCAACAAGGGTAAAGTGGGCTTTTATCAGCTTGATGGAATCAACGTAAACGTCACAGGTAGATGAATTTCCACAGGCAGGATCAGACCAGTATCCAAAGGCAAAACCGCTATTGGCAGGAACTGTAGAGAGTGTTACAAAGGTGGGAGCATCGTAAATATAGCAATCCGTTCCACAGGTTGCATCATTGGATGAAACAGAGACGGACCCCTCGCCATTGCCGCTGCTATCGGGAAAGATATAGATTCTCAGCCTGTTACCATCGAGTTTTTTGGAAACCGTGCTTCCCGATTCATTATAACTATACTTGAAGGCAGGGCCGTCCTGGTAACTGAGCTGGTCCAGCCTGTCGTAAGCATCGTAGGTGTAGGTGGCTTTTCCGGCATGTGATGTTGCTGCCATCAGCAGGGTGACGGCACAGATGACACCTTTCAGTATATTTTTAAATCGGGATATACTTTTCATAGTTTTTACTCCGATGGTAATGTTTGAATTTACCTAAAATCTCTTTTCTTTTTTTGACAGGATCTACAGGATTTTCTGGATTTTAAAACTTTAAAAAAAATCTTTTGATCTTGCTCTTTATCCCGTCAATCCTGTTAATCCCGTCTAAAAACAAATCTTTTAAATTCTTTTTTCTTTGACAGGATTTACAGGATCTACCGGATTTTAAAACCCTAAAATAATTCTTTTATCTTTCGCTCTCATCCCGTCAATCCTGTTAATCCCCTCTAAAAACAAATCTTTTAAATTCTTTTTTCTTTTGACAGGATCTACTGGATTTTAAAAATCCTTCTTCTCCTTCAATAACGCTCAAAAGGCTTTTCTTCTCAATACCGGTCGCTGTCCCTATTTTCCTATCTTCAGGCCTTTTTCAAGACCTTTTTCTTTAACTTTCAACTACTTAACTCGGTCCGACCCTATCGCGCATACCGAACAGTATCTATGGAGCTGCCTTCCCCCATTCTAATGCTAATTTGTAAGCTTTCTTAAGGGTATTATCATTTTTCCAAGTTTCAAATTCATTCACTATTTCATCATCTTCAAATAAATGTTCAAGAGCACCATTAATAATACATTCTCTAATATCATCGTCCCCTTCCAGATATAACTTTTTTAGAATATCCCTAAATTCTTTTAGTAATTCCTTTTCAATTTTTTTATCGTGACGGAGTGCTTTATAAAACCTCGAAAAAGAATTAGCTGCAATATATCTGGATTCAGAGTATTCACCGTGTGGATTCTCTCTTATGCACCTACAGAAATAATTCTGGTAAAATTCAAGAGTAATTTTTATAGGTGGAAAGGACTTTATCAGGTCTTTAAACTGATCAAATATTATAGAAGTAAGTCCAAGTACTTCTATATCACTGGAAACCATCCATTGTAAAAGTTTGTCTTTGGGAATAGATTTCTTCAACTCTAAATATTCAACTATTTCATTTAATTCCTTATTTTCTTCACTTCTCAAAACAATCTCCCATAGTCATCTACTAATCGGATATTTACGGTGTTGTAAAAACCAAAGGTGGATAAATGCACAACTCGACAACTTTATAGGTAACATAAACTACCCCCCTGAAGGATCGTTGTCATTGGTTTCTCCTTTTATTAAGGTTTTCTCTCAAATCAAGGATATCTCAATTTCACGGTCCTTCATAGTTTCTACCTGGCTAAAAAAAATCTTTTATCTTTTGATCTTAATCCCGTCAATCCCGTCTAAAAATAAGCTTTTAATTCTTTTTCTTTTGACAGGATTTACAGGATCAACAGGATTTTAAAACCCTCAAAGCTCTTTTTTCTCTTGCTCTTATCCTGTCAATCCCGTTAATCCCGCCTGCCCCGTTAAATCTCTTAACGGGGTCTAAAAACAAATCTTTTAATTCTTTTTTCTTTGACTGACTCTACTCAATATAGGTCGCTTTCCCTATTTTCAAGAGAAATTCCTTTTTATGGCAGCGGTGAGTTATATGCCATACATGACCCGGTATAAATATTCTGTTCGCTCTTGCCATCTCTTTCCTTAAACACCCCTTTTTACCCCCAAAATAGGCCTTCTAAGCCTATTTTCAGGCCTTTTTCAAGACCTTTTCCTTTAACTTTCAACTACTTAACTAGGTCCGACCCCAGCACTGGCAGTGATCGTATCCGGCTCTTCATTTCCTTGAATAATCTTCCCAAAATTTTTTACTATTATATAATGCTTCAAGACATTTTGACTTTACTCTTTCCAAACTTTCGTTGTTAACATCAGTTAACGCTTTAATTCGTTTATTGATTTCAATCAATGCACTGCCAGCTAATTCAACGTTACTTACTTCATTTTCATCCCACATCTCATCAACATTATCACACACCTGTTGTGCATAGGAATGCAGGTTATATTTATCACGCAATTTGCTTAAAATATTATCAACCTCTCTCATAGTTTTAAGACTTCCTCTTGGATTAGATACTAGGCTATAGCCAATGGAAGAGTCTAAAATTTCTGACCATCCCGCATCTGACACTTTATACATTTCTACAAATAATAAAAGCCAAGCGTCTTTGCCTGACCTAATACCATGTATCAGTTGTTTGCTTCTATTAGAATTACTAAATATATAGTTTAGTATTTCTTGAGAGTTATATTTGGTAAGCGCAACTTTGATATTGTTTGCATTAAATGGTTTAATTTCTATCAACTTATCACGTTCAATCCCTAATACATTTTGGGAACTCCCTGATATAACAATAAACAAGACAATAAAGCTAATTATTTTCATATTTTCTCCAATAAATTACCTTACAATAAGTATATCTCCAGTAGGTATATCATTACGACCATCCCCTGCATTCAAAATCAAACAACCTTTTGAAGCAGTATCATTTTTGTATTTATTATCTCCATGTATCCAAAAGGAATCAGGGTTTCTTCCCATGGAAGATATTTTTGCTCTTGTGAAAGAATCGGGTGTTATTCTTCTCCAAGTAGTTCTTCCAACTTCAATCGGT
This sequence comes from Deltaproteobacteria bacterium, assembly GCA_029860075.1. Classification (NCBI taxonomy): domain Bacteria; kingdom Pseudomonadati; phylum Myxococcota; class Myxococcia; species Deltaproteobacteria bacterium. Next base: position 4,764 of record JAOUBX010000138.1, read on the forward strand.
GGTCCTATGGTATACATACCACTTGGTGTTGGCCCCATATTTTTAACATTTTCCATTTTAGGATTATTTATCCCATTAGAGTATCCTGAGTAAACACGAGCATTAACAATAACTTTACCCTTACTAGTACAACGCAAGTTAGCGGAATTCCGAGAGTAAACACAAATTAAACCTGATGGATCAGTGAAGTTAACCGGATTCTGAGAGACATAAGAATAAAGATTGTAATCCCCCCCGGCAAACCCAATAGGATCTTTGGAGATAAACCTCCCCACCTCCGCATCATAAAACCTGGCCCGGTAATAATAAAGCCCCGCCTCGGCATCCCACTCTCTGCCCGTATAGGTATAATTCTTATCAAGAGAACCTTTCGCAAGATTTCCAAAGGAATCATAACCAAAGCTGTAACCGGGCTCCGCCGCACCTGAGGCATTGGTCAGCTTCATTACCGATCCCAAACCATCGGCATGATAGTAATACCAGTTCCCGCCCGTCTTGATGGCCAGCGGCTCGTCAATTCCTGGACCGTGAATAAACTCTTTAGTTAATACTCCATTCTCATAAACAGCAACAATATCCTCATTGTCATAGAAATAATTGATCGTTGATAACAGCGTTCCATCTGTTGTCACCTTTCTTTCGATCCGCCTGCCACTTACGTCGTACTTGTACTCAACAACGGTGGAAGAAAGCCCGAAAACACGCTTTACACGAATGAGCCTCTCTTCATAGTCATAACCGTAATCAACGCTGTCAGCCACATCCGTAAAGGGCGTCTGGTAGCCTTTACCCGCCACATCATAATAGGTAAATCCGCCAACGGTAGTCGAATTGGTAAAATCAGGATCAAAGCCGGGATAATAGTTATTTATAAGATCATTCTCATGGGCCTGCCTGTTGCCGATAGCATCATAGGTGTAATTTTCGAACATGGCGCCCTCGGTACTGGTATGTGAAGCAAACCTGAGACGATAAAGATCGTCATAGATGTAGGAGATTTTTTTGCCGTCGGTAGCATTGCTCAAACGGTTCCCCACCTTATCGTAGCTATAAACGGTACTGGAAACACCCGGGGTGTCTATGCCAACCATGCGGCCGGAAGCGTCATAAGAGTAGTTTGTAAAAACAGTATTTGGATAAGTCAGCTTCTCCCGGCTTCCGTCCACCCGGTAGTCATAATCGAAGACTCCCGGCTCTGCTGTGATCGTATCGAGTTGATTTGCATCGGTATAAGTGTAAGTTATGGTCCGATTGAGACCCATGCCATCGTTAATATTAACTTCCGTCCTGATGCCAAGGGCGTCATACTTGTAGGAAAGTTTTTTACCCTTCGAATCAGTCACGTCCCTCACCTGCCCATCGGCATAATAAGTATAGGTATAGGTGAGGTCGTCCTTGCTTGCCCTATGGAGCCGGCCGTTAATGTAGTAACTGTAGGTTTCTTTTGTTACGCCTTCCACCTTTTTTTCAGTGAGACGGCCCATGTAGTCATTGACATAAGTTATGGCGATTCCCCTGGCGTCGGTTTTGGTGTATTCATAACGGTTGGGATTGTAATCAAAACTTTTTTGCAGGCCCGTGGCATCGGTTTCAGTAAGCAGCCTGCCCAGCTTGTCGTAAGTGTAGGTTGTTGACTTTCCGTTGGCGTCGGTCACCTGGGTCAGCTTGTCCACCCCGCCGCCGCAACTGCCGCAGCCGGCGGCGCTGTAACTCATGAAGGTGGCCTTATTGAGGGCGTCGATAATGGATTGGATAGAACCATCATCCCATATATGATCAGGTATAAAATTTCTATTCGCTCTTGCCATCTCTTTCCTTAAACACCCCTTTTTACCCACAAAATAGGCCTTCTAAGCCTATTTTCAGGCCGTTTTCAAGACCTTTTTCTTTAACTTTCAACTACTTAGCTAGGTCCGACCCCAGCACGAGGCCCCTACTTAGCTAGGTCCGACCCCAGCACTCGTCGCGGTATATCATAATTGCAGTTATTTAGGGGCTTTGGGCAACAACCCGTAAAGATGTGATAATCATTTAGAAGGCAACTCCTGAAGCATACCAGGATGTTAGTCCATGGTATGCTTAAAAAAAGCAAC
>JAOUBX010000139.1 GCA_029860075.1 Deltaproteobacteria bacterium
GTCGTATCAATCAGTCCAACAAACGGTGCAACAGGAGCAGACGATAAAGGCCAGATTGTAGTCACCTTCAGTGAGCCAATATCCAAAGGCTCTGCCACAGATGGAGCAATAACACTGACAAATGCCGCCGGAACAAACATAACAGGCGTTCTGTCACTTGCCGCAGATGGTTTAAGCCTTTCTTTCTACGCATCAAAACTGCTTGCTTCCGAGACGGTACACACGGTAGTCGTAGCGGGAACCATACAGGACATGCAGGGTCTTGCCATGGGCGGCAGTTATACTTCAACCTTTACCGTAAAAGACACAACGCCACCGCCTGCACCACCTGCGGGAAGTATTACTTCCACCTTCCCTGATGACGAGGGTTATATCGATATTTCAGCCACACCGGGCACGGTGGAAGCCGGGGCAGCCGTTCTCATCATAAACGATGACACAGGCATGATTGTCGGTATCAGTCCCTTAAGTGACGGTTCCTTTATGGCACGTATTCAGGCAACGCTTGGTGATGTGATCCGTGTTGTGCTCATGGATGACGCAGGCAATGAGACGCTGATAAGTTATATTACTTTTAAAACAGACGATGGCAGATACCTTGTTACATCTCAGGGAGGTATTGTCGAGGGTGAGGGTGGAATAAGTCTGAACATTTCTCCTGGCGCTCTAGCTTATCCGACAGTAGTCAATGTTACTTTATTAACAGAAGCTGATTTACTCCAGCCTTATCCACCTGGTGCTTTATTTGGTGGTGCTGTCAGGATAGAAGCAGAAGGTAAAAACTTTCAGAAAGAGGTGGAACTTTCCTTACCTCTGCCGGATGGTTGGACGGAAGCATCCCTTCCCTATCTTTTACGTCAGCGGCATATAATTTTACCTGATGGTACAGAGGAAGATGTTTATGAGATGATTGATTCCATGAAGGTAATTGATGGCAGACTTGTTACAGCCAGTCCCCCTTTCCTCGGGATTATGGAGGCAGGTATATATCTTGTAGGTCTCTTTAACAAGCCAACCTATGATACGCTTACCGTTGCAGGTACAGTGTTTTGGGATAAAGATGGTATTAGCGGCTATCAGGCAGGTGGTGAAGATATCCCTGTAAGGGGAGCTATTATTCGACTTGGTGGAACTGTTGCAATTAGCAATAAGGATGGCAAATACGCTGCCGTTGATTTTATGATGTCCGAAACCTGTCGTTACGCAAGAAACATGACAGTATACCATAGGTTTGGCCCCCCACTTGATTTCTCAGGTATCTACAGTTGTCAACCACCATATCTGGTTGATGACTTTAATATCAGGGTTGCAGATGTGGATACAAAACTTCCTGACACTGAAGCGCCATCCATCACGATGAATCTTGCCGTTGCAACCGAGCAGGATGCAGACCATCAGAATGAAGCTTTTATTGCCGGTACGATAGCTATTGGAACAAACCTTGAAATGCCTGTCAGCATCGTCGATGAGAATTTACAATCTGTATCTCTTTCTGTTGGTTTTAAATCCCAGGATACTTCTATAAATCCAATAAAGCAGGGATTGATTGAAACAGGCACTGCAACGGAGAAATCGGTTAGTGGTGATCCCCCAAAGAGCCTGACAAAGCATTTTTATGATCTTTTTTTCACTGCGGAGTTTGCAGGCAGCAGTGCCAGGTATTTTAAACCGCAAAGTGCCGGGACCTATACCTTTACTGTTATTGCCGATGACCAATCGGGACAGAGTACTTCACGGCAGCTTTCTTTAAAAGCAGTAGAAAAAGGTGCAACGCCGGAGAGGAAACCCGGCCCCCCCCAAATAGTTAATACGACACCTATAGATAAAGCGACTGATTTTATGATAACTATGCCTGTTACCGTTACCTTTGATGAGGGTATAAAAGAGGAGACTATTGATGGTACTAACCTCTACCTTTTTGATAAGAGTGGTAATGCTCTTGTTCCAGCCTATGTTTACCCTATGGTGGATGGCACACAAATGCTTGGTGTGATTCAACCAAAAGGGAACCTCTTTTACGACCATGAATATGAAATTCATGTGACAACCGGTATTAAAGATCTTGACGATATGGCAATGGCTGAACCCTGGATAAGCACCTTCACGACAAAAAAACCGAGACTCTATGATCTTGAGGGTGAAATTTTTAGTGGTGGCCGTCATATTGCTATTCATGAGGTTGGCATTAAAACCTATGCTTATATAGCAGCCGGCAATGAAGGTTGGCATGTTGTGGATGTATCCAATCCGATGAAGCCTGTCATTAAGTATAGCTTTACTCCACCTCAATTTGATTTTCGCGGTATCGCCGTTGATCCCGAAAGAGGCATCCTTGCCATTACCGATTACGTAAGGATTTATGGTGGCAGTAACTACGGTTATGTTCGTTTTTATGATATTACTATTGATCCTGAAAAGCCCGCTAAAATAGGACAGGAGCGGTTGGCAGAGGCCTGGTCGGGTCTGCCGGGGAAGGTTGCGCTAAGAAACGGCTACGCTTATGTTTCCACCAATGGTATGGGGCTTCATACTGTAGATATTAATTCTGCCCGGTCATATAGTCCGGATATGCCCGGTCAGTCAATCACCAGCTTGCTGAATACCCAAAGTGAAGGTTTTGGACAGCCGAGTGATATCACTGTGTATAGTAAAACAAAGGCCTTCCTTACTACCTTTGGAGGTTATCCGGTGGTACTTGATATCTCGATGCCCTCTTTCCCGGTTATAGCAGGCTATGTTACACCAGAGGCAGGTGTTTACGATGCTTTCCGTGGTACAGCGGTGGAAGGTTTCGAATTTACGAATGATGAAGGCATGAATCAGGTAATCGACCTTGCCGTAACAAGCAGCCGCACCGGTGGTATCCATACGGTTGATCTCAGCAGTCCTACGGCACCCGTTGTGATGGCTGAAGTACGCGATAAAAATAATGCGTTGCTTAAAGTCATTGCTTCTGATATAGAGATAAGCAGGGAGGCAGGGCTTGTATATATTGCTTCAGGCGGGGCAATTTATGTCATCGATATTAAGAATCCATATCATCCGCTCATGCTAAATGTCATTGAAAATGCTTTGCTTGGTGATGCGTTAAATAAAGGGGACGTGGGTGATATCAAGGGCATTGTCGTAAAAGACGGCTGGCTTTATATGGCAAGTAAAGACACTGGTTTAAGAGTCCTCGACATTGATCCTGTCTTTTTAACGCATTTTTGCAACGAAAATGAATTTTTCGCCTGTAATGATTATTATCCTGCACTGGGTTATGTCAGTAATGGTGTTGAAAGCGGCAGGAAGAGAATCCTTCTTGAAGGCAGGAATAGTGATAATCAACTGCTCAATGACGGACAAACTTATGCACGGCTTGTTTCCTACGAACCGTCAAAGGGTGTCAGATTAAGTGGCAGGAACGGGGAAAGATGTCCTGCAAGTTCTACGAAGATGTGTGCGCTTTTTAACGATGGGCTAGCCGAATTCCACCTGACGACGGATAGCTTATTTCCCTGGGACACAGAGAAAATCACCATGATTTATGAAATCTATGATGCATCAATCGATGGGAAGTACATGCATAATGAAGAGAAAGGGAAGAAAAGGACGACGGTAGAATTGAAAGTGCGTACCAATGCCAATGTAAACTTGCAGGAAGTGCTGGACGGAACGGCAGTTTATACCTATGAAAAGTATGGTGCTAAGGACCTGGTTGCAGATGAGCTTCATAAAAGCAAGACGACGGGTGGTGAGCCTAATGAACGAGGTTTTGATTCTGTGCAGATGATGATGAATCATATTATCCCACCGCTGGAAGAAGTCGTAAGTAAAGAAAACCAGAGAAGCAGCATAACGCCTGATGGTTTATATGGCAATAATACTGTGACTGTTTTAAAAGCGATAATGAATGGTACGGCAACAGGTTTTGACAGGGCGCTTGTTAATACACAAGTCTCTCATCAAGATAGCCGTGATGGATATATAAGTACGTTTGAGAAGATAAACAAAGAGTACAATTGGTATAATTATGTACTATCGGCAAATGAACTAGATGAGGGTAAGGTTATTGATAAGGAAATTCTTATTGGACTAGACTCTGATGATGCAGAAATAAGACATCCGCTGACTGATGAAGATATCGGTATCTATGAACTTTACATGGATGATGACTGGGACGACGATTCAATAAACAATTATATTGAAGTTGAGAATGAACTGTATCCGTTGTACCCTGATTCCGGTTATACCAATAGTGAGAGTTCTGTGTTCTCTGTTGAGAGAGGCAACTATGGTAATTATAACGGAGTAGAAGGAAAACAGGGCCTTCTTGAAAACGGATTGAGAATAGCAAATTCTAATAAAGGATATTATTATTTCAGGTCTCTTGATCCTATTGATGATATCGATAATTACGGTGCATTACGTGCACTTATGATTCTGGAAAATGTGGGAAAAGCCTGGATAGATTTATATCCTGATATATATCCGATGAAAAAGAGTATGTTTGTACGCGATGGTGCACCTAATCTTGAAACATATAAGAGCAATATTTATACGCATCCTGACCTAGACCATAATGACGATGATGATGATAATATTTTTGATAATAATACGTCATTTCCGAATGAGGCAAGAATTGGTATTGGTGATATTAGCATACAGGGCGGCGGGCCATTTCCTCAACATGTAACACATCAGAATGGTTTAGGAGTAGATATACGGTTTGTTAGGAACAATAACACTGAAGGATCGGTTGATATAAGCCTTACTTCCCCGACTAGAGATTTATTTGATGAAGAATTGACAAGAGAATTGATTGAAATATTATTTAATGAGGGTGCATTTAGAGTATATGTTGTGGCAGGTACAGGGATAGAACAGTCTATTGATGATCCCAATCGACAAATCAGATATGCAAATGGACATCACAATCATCTTCATGCAGATTTTCCAATTGTTAATATACCTGTAGGTGATATATCTTTATCACCGAGTCCGTTGTCCATGCCTGCTGATGGCAACTCAACTATTACAATTAATGTTGATGGGAAAGATCATTTTGGTTATAACCTTGTGGCAGTGACAGCGAGTACAACTAGTGGACAGATAATTGTTGGAAATAATGTAAGCCAGAGTCAAAATGTTTCAATCTCTGATAATGAGACTATGTCATTCCAGTTAAGAGCGAGCAATGAACCTGGTGAAGCAGTTGTAACTGTTAAAAGTATACGAAGAGGTACAGAAGGGCAAATTAAAATTAATTTCACACCGGTCGTTGCAGAATAAATAGGAGGATTGAATGTACAGAAGAATTACTTTGTTTATAATTTTATTAATTTTTCTTAGTTCAGAGGTTGAGGCAGGATTGGGTTATGTTGGCACCTTAGATTCAAAGAAGGAAAATTTTTATTACACAGGTATTGATATATATGTCTGGTCATTTCGAAAAGCAAAGCAATATAAAAATAAGTTTAAAATGATATTCAGATATAGCTTTGAAGATAAAGAAGAAAAAATGCTTTATTCAGGAGATTGTTCTCTTAGTGGTTTACAACTATCACCTGATGATAATTATATTGCAGGATTCTGTCCGACGGAGAACTCTGTTTTAATCTTTAACATGGACTGGAATAAAGTTGCGGAGATCAGAGGGGCAGTTTATGAATTTGCCTGGCACCCAGATAGCAAAAAAGTTGTATTTGTGACAGGTGAAAAGTCTATTAGAAAAGGTGCATATGACATGGCTCTGAAACCGGATGGTGTCTGGTTGTATGATATTGCAGAGGAAAAAAAGATAAAACTTTCAGTTTTGGGTAAACATTTAAGACTTAGTAAAAAAGAAAGGACGCTTCATCTATGGAATGGAGAAAAGTGGATTATATACAACTATGACTCAGGTGAGGTAATAGAAACGCCAAAGACGCTTGAAGATGTCGATTACTCATTGGATGGTAGATATTATATGATGACCTCTGGGACGGAGTTTGAACCACCCTATTGGTCACCGTTTAGGATTTATGAAGTAAAAACCACTGCGGCACTGCCTTCAGAAGAGATTAGCTTTATCTCAGAAAGAAATCCACAAAAATTTATTTGGGGAAATGATGGGAAAGTTTTTTTTGATGGCATGACATCAAGGACGGATGCGAAAAATAGATTATATATCTACGATTTTAAAGCAAGAAAACTTATCAGACAGTTCGACGGTGCGATTGCTGGAAACAGCGAAGACTTGTCTTGGTTGGTTGTATATCGTGATGGTAAGTTTTATTTGGAGAAGTTTTAGTATGAATTATTATAGATGTTGCCAATAAGGATAGAACTCTAACTTATTAAAGGGGACAGAAGCAATCTGTCCCCTTTTTCTATATTTACTCTCATTATAGCTTTGCCATAACGAGAGTTTTGTTATATCACAATCGATGTGACAGGAAGTGATTACTTCGGCTATAATTTGCTATCTGCAACTGTAAGCACGAATAGAGGTACTACAATATTTGACGCTAATG
>JAOUBX010000140.1 GCA_029860075.1 Deltaproteobacteria bacterium
ATGTACACAGGCAAACTGGTTTTTTCTCAGGTAATGGAGCATTTGCCGCTTCATACCTTTCATCAATGTGTCAGCCGCTACAAAGGCAATCACAAGATCAAGGACTTCACCTGTCTGGATCAATACCTCTGCATGGCATTTGCCCAGTTGACTTACCGCGAGAGTTTACGGGACATAGAAGCCTGTCTTCGTGCCCAGAAAAAGAAGCTCTACCACATGGGCATTCGGAGCAATGTTTCCCGCAACACTCTGGCAAACGCCAACAAGGTCCGCGATTGGCGCATCTATGCCGACCTTGCCTATTCCCTCATTCAGACAGCTCGCAGCTTATATCTGAACGAGGATTTCGGTTTGGAACTCGATCAGACGGCCTACGCTCTGGATGCGACTACGATCGATCTATGCCTGTCCGTGTTCCCATGGGCTCACTTTCGTCAACACAAGGGAGCGATAAAGCTTCACACTCTTTTAGACCTTCGAGGCAACATTCCTACTTTCATTCACATCTCGAAGGGAAAACTCCACGAAGTAAATACCCTCGATATCATTCCTATAGAACCGGGAGCTTTCTATATCATGGATCGGGCCTACCTGGACTTTGCCAGACTGTACAACCTAACACAGGCTGCCGCATTCTTTGTACTACGGGGCAAGTCCAACCTCAAGAGCCGCAGAATCTATTCTCATCCAGCAGACAGGTCAACGGGAATTATATGCGACCAGACGGTGATGCTTACCGGCTTCTATCAAGTCAAGAGCTACCCGGACAAGCTGCGCCGAGTAAAATACTACGATGCCGAGACGAAAAAGACTCTGGTTTTTCTGACCAACAATTTTGCACTGCCAGCAATTTCTATAGCAAAGCTCTACCGATGTCGATGGCAAGTAGAACTCTTCTTCAAGTGGATCAAACAGAACCTGAGAATCAAAACCTTCTACGGTACCAGCGAAAACGCTGTAAAGACTCAGATATGGATTGCCATCTCCGTTTACGTTATGGTCGCCATTATGAAGAAACGACTCAAGTTGGAGATAAGTCTCTACACAATATTACAGATTCTGAGCGTTACAAGTTTCGAAAGAACGTCGATATTACAGGTACTTATGAAATCAGACTACAAAACAGATATTGCTGAACCTGATAACCAGCTGATTTTATTCAATTAAACGTTGGGACACTAGTGCTTTCGTATAATAATAAATAGCCCAGGTAACAGCATAATCAGCCGTATCGAGTACACCGATCTCCAGAGGGTGCTGGTATTCAATACTTGAAATCCCGCTTGTCTTCCCCTCCTCGAAAGCTGAGAGAAACATTTCTTTAACCTGCTCCTCTCCTGCTGAATAATCAATATTGAAAGTCAGCCTTTCTCGAAGCCCCTTTGCTGAAGCAAACTTGGAAAGGTTATTTATCTGGTAATCCCTCAGTCTCGAATTTTTAATCATAATCCGGTGGTTATTTTTAATGTTGAGGATTTCCGTATGGAAAACTTTTGTTTTATGTATAATCCCCAGCGTTTTTTCACTGTCATCCAGTTCGATAACATCTCCCACTTCGATCATTCCGCTGTTGAGAACAATAAGGCCGCTTAGTATGTCGGGTGCCCAGGTGCTTTGGGTGAGGGCGAGAAATACGCCGATAAAACCGAGAACCCCGCCGGCTTCAAGAAGGCTGCTGAATCCCAATATTCTAACCACTGAAATCATGACGATTATTGTGATGAAGGTTGTTATCAGGATATTGATGAGACGAGAATTATAGGTATCTATGATTTGTTTTTCCCCGTTTATTTCACGGGAGCGACCGTAACGGCTCCTGATAAGGTAGTGAATAATGTGAGCGCTGAAATAACAGAGATAGATAATTATCAGGATAGAGACGGCCTTAAAAGCCCAGCCTTTACTGGCAAGAGGTTTGGTCAGGTGATAGTAGCCGAATGAAAAAATAATGAGCAGGTTGAGAGTCCTGAAAATATTGAGTCTAAGGAGAAAACTTTTGTCTTCCTCCTGTGTATGGTAGACACTTTTCAGAATCCGTTTTGCAAAAATCAAAAGTGTAATGTTAACGAAAAGGACAGCAATGATTTTTGCATCAATATAGCGGCCCGCTGCAATAAAGTCGGAAAAAATGTGATTCAGGAAATCCATATGTCTCCTCAACCTTGTAATATATTTTTCTTCATATCAGATTCAGGGGCAAAGCGAGAAGGCAAAATAAAGTATTTTTATTTCTTAGGGAACCGCCCTGTCCATATATTTTAACAAAAGCCCTGGAAGGTTGACTTAATGTCCTTTTATTTAGTAAAGTTTAACATCATATGACAAATAACACGGAAAATCTAAGAGAAAAACTCGAAAAGGAGGTCGGCCCTGCCGACTGGAAGGTAATTGGTCCTCACTATACCAGAGGGGCGGTTATTATTGTTTCTTCCGAACTCGACCTTATCGATGTGGCGATAAAGGTGGCTCAAGATGATGTTGATCTGGTTCAGGACTGGATAAAGGAGGAAAAGCTGTTACGGCCCACACCTGACGATGCAAAAGAATGGAAGGAGAAGGGAATAGAACTCTCTTCGATCGTTGTTTCACCCTTCGTTCTTGTTCAACAGTTGAAACATTAAGTTTTTTTAGCCTCTTACAATGTGGCCTCTATGTACCTGATTAGTGGATTATTCTAATAAAATTGAGTTCAGAGGATAATATGACCAGCAAGAATAATAAAGCTAACAAAAAGTTCAACATTGTTGTCGGAATCCCTTCCTTTAATGAAGCTGCTACTATCGGTTTCGTCGCTGAAACGGTCTCTGAAGGTCTCAGATATCACTTTCCTGACCGCAGCAGTGTCATCGTCAACGTTGATAACGACAGTTCCGATAATACGAAACAGGCATTTATGAATGCCAAAACGGCCGTAAAAAAGAAGTACATCAGTACGGCAAAAGGGGTCCGGGGCAAGGGGCACAATTTTTTAAATCTCTTTAAATATGCCGTTGATGTGGAAGCCGAAGTCATTATCGTTGTCGATGCCGATCTTCGCTCCATTACTAAAGAGTGGATGGATCTTCTCGGCAGACCGATTCTGGAAGGCCACGATTTAGCAACGCCTCTTTATACGAGGCATCAGTTTGACGGTTCCATTACCAACCATATCTGTTACCCCGTGGTTTTCGGAATGTTTTCTACAGACATTCGTCAGCCCATTGGCGGGGACTTTGCCATGTCTGCCAAATTTATTCGCCATCTCCTGGAGAAGCAATGGTCGGGCGCCGTCAAGCAGTACGGCATCGACATATTCCTCACCATGAATGCCGTTATGGGAGGCTTTAAAGTGTGCCAGTCGGCGCTCGGCAAAAAGGTCCATAACGCCAGTGCACCAAAGCTGGGTGTTATGTTTGAACAGGTGATAGAGTCACTCCTCGATATCCTTGTTGCCAATCAGGATAAATGGGTGTCAAACGGGATAGACCAGATTGTAAAGCCAAAAATTTATGGTGATGCAACCATGCCGGAACCGCAGGGGCTCGAAATCGATGTACGTGACTTAAAAGAAAAGTGCACCGCTTCTTACAAGGAGTATCTTCCTTACATCAATGAGCTTTTAGGGCCCTATGCCGTAGCGAGAATCGAGAACATGTTCAGAATGGATTTCTACAACCTTGATGTTCTTTTGTGGACGCAAATATTTTACAACCTGGTTTTCAAGTACGACAAAACAAAGGACATGAGTGACAAGAAGAAGATAATCAATACGTTAAAACCGCTTTACTTTGCGCGGAGCCTTACCTTCAACTACAGTACGTGGAAGTATAATATCAGGTATGCCGAAGAGGAAGTAAGGGAGCAGGCCCTCGGATTTGCCACTCAGCGCTATTATCTCTGGGGACTGTATGGATGTCCCCGCCAGTCGTAGCCGGCATGCGCCTTTTTATATCAGCCCGGCTGGTGTTCTTTTCGTAACAGATCAAAAACGGTTTTTACCGGTGTGAAGGTAGCAATGGGAACCTCCACAAAGAGGGTGATCCATTTTGCCATGGCGCCGTTCCAGAGCCCCGGCAGTTCCAGCGCTTTTAACTTTTTTCCATGAGATGACTTAATAGAAATGAAGCCGCTTTCAGGATCGCTGTAATCGGTGAGGTTGAAGGGCTTCCCCTTGTAGTCCCGGATGCCGCAGATGAGGTCGACGGGATTGAAATGGGTGGCCCTTTGAAAGGATTGCCGCTGTTTCTCATCATCCAGATTGATCTGGGCTTTTTCTACAATTTGCCGGGAAGTTGAGCCTTCATGATTTTTTACCCAGAAGGGGCCTCCTCCGGGCTCGCCTTCATTTTTAACCATGCCACAGACTCTGATGGGCCGGTTTAAGCTTGAAAATATAAAGGCTGCTCTGTCTGCTTCACTTTTTACTTCAATTTCTTCAGTAATAACAAGGGACAATCTCTCCCTCATATACTTTAATGTTTGTGCCGTAAAATCTATATTAAAGTCTTTTGCTTCAATCTTTTTCAGGATTGCAAATATCTCCTCTTGTATCTTTACCAGGTAGCCGCCGAGCGCTTTTTTGTAGAGGATAGTCGTCTCCTTTAGCCTGTCGGGGGTAACGTTATCAATATTTTTTATGAAAACAATGTCACCATTAAGGCTATTGAGGTTTTCGAGCAGTGCGCCATGGCCTGCCGGGCGGAAAAGGAGTGATCCCTTTTTATCCCGAAAGGGATTGTTATCCATATCTGCAGCTATGGTATTCGTTGATGACCGCTGGCTTGAATAGGTGACTTGAAAAGGGGTCTCTCTTTTTTCCCGTTCTTTTGTATAGCTTTCGATTTTATTTTGAATGGAATCTCTATATTCATCATTAATGGTGAAATGAATTTTGCAGATATTATGCTTGTCTTTTGCATAGCTTTCTGCTTCTGAAAGGTGTTCTTCAAAGGGAGTTCTTGCATTATTATCATAACGGTGAAAAGGGATGAGCCCCTTTGGTTTGTTCGAGCAGTTAAGCCCCTTTTCCGTCAAAAGGTATTCAAGTATTCTTTTATACTCTTTCTCTGAAAGCAGGTTTTCTATTTCAAAGGCATTGTCTGCCAGGGTCTTTTTCAGATCTTCAAAAAAAGGAAATTTTTTTATTGAATCAAAAAAAAGAAGAAAGTTTTCGAAGTCGGACTCCCCTTTTACCGCCCTGTGAAGTATTTCTTCTTTATCGAACCGGTCCAGGTCATTATAAAAGGAGAGCAGCAGTTTGAACATGCGGCTCGCGGCTCCCGAGGCAGGGGTAAACTTCATGGCTCTTCCCGAGTTTACGGCTTTTTTGAAGAGAGAAATAAAACTTTCAATTTCATCATCATCGATTGTTTCAATGCCATGTCCTATGGTGCATGGCGCTTCAATATGAATAAATGGAATCCCTTTTTTAAAGGTTTCAAGTTCCCTCTCTATCTTTTCTTCTGATATACCCATAGAGGCGATTTGCGCTTTGTCTTTTTCATCTGGAAAGTGGGCCATTAACTTCCTTTCTCTCCCAATATTGTTGTTTAGTTTCCTCAGTCCGGCTGTCTTCCGGCTCTTCTTTTTTACCATAAAGGTCTTTCTATCTCAAACATGATTTATAACGCGATAAAAGTTTTTGAGTTGAGGCCCTTGTTATTATTGATTTTTTTATTGAAGCTTTTCCGAATAAATAATTGTTGATAAGGCAGCGCCCGTCATGAAAGATTCCTCTCTTTTCACGAGCGGGCTATCATGAAAGGTTGCCCCTGAAAGGTCGTCGTAACGGGCAAAAAAACCGAACCACCAGCCCTTGTAGCGGTGGCCCGTGGAAATGGTGAAACGGGTTCCGCTGTATCCCCCTTTTGCATCATAGGCGGGGCGGGTGGCGGTGGCAAATTTGGGATCCACTTCATAGACGTAGTCATGGAAGGCTTCGCCGGCCCAGATAGGGCCTATGGAAAAATCGGTATCCCATTTGTGATCTGCATGCGCCTGCAGGTAGGGTGAAAATACAAAGCCGACGGATCTTGTATCCCTAAGGTCGCTGGCTATTGCCATGCGCAGAGGGAAGGAGGCTCTGAGCCAGAAATGCCCCTTCTTTGACTTAAAAAGCACGACCTGCACACGGGACCCAGCTCGACAACG
>JAOUBX010000141.1 GCA_029860075.1 Deltaproteobacteria bacterium
GAGCAGCGAATTCTTCCTCAGGAGAAAGATCAAATTCTCCTGTGAGGACATAGTTTGTTAACTTAGACTTATACCCCATTAAATCAACATAAACTGTCGGATTCGAATAAGCATAAAGGTAACGATGTAATGAAGGCGGAGTCCCGTATTCACCTAAATACGTATCCTGTGAAATAAACCTCGCAGTTTCTGCGTCATAGTAACGAGCCCCAAAGTAAATTAAACCTGTCTGTTCATCATGTTCCTGCCCGGTAAATATCTGCCTATTTACACTACTTCCTGTCTGATTCCTGATTGTTCCCCATGGATCAAGCGAATAGCTAACCTTAACCGCACCACTTTGGTCTGTAAGGTTAACCGTGCTACCCAGAGCATCATGGTGATAATACTGGCTTGATGTTCCGTTGTTGAGGCTTAGTAATCTGTCGGCATAGCGGTAATGAGCAAGGAGACTGCTATCACCAGCGTTTCTCTCTTCTATTACAGCATTGCCATCATAGAAGTAATCCACGTCGCCTCTTTCGCTCAAACGATGCCTGATTCTCAAACCACCCGCGTTGTAATCATACAGCCCTTTCGTTACAGAATCCTGATTCGCTCTCACCATTTGATTGAGCGCGTCATATTCAAAGGTCATGTTCGCAGTTGAATCAAGGCTGTCCGTTTTGGAAAGCATATTGCCGTTAAGATCATAGCTATAGCCAATTGTCTTGCCGTTAACAGCATCAACAACACTCGTCAACCTATCCAAAGCATCGTAAGTGTATGTTTTCGAAGCGGTTGCGGTACCGTTTACACTGACATCCTCCGTCTTCCTGTTGTAACCCTCAAAGGTGTAGCTTGTAACGGTCACATCAGCACCGGAAGTCAACGTAAACTCCGTCATCCTGTCAAGGTCATCATAGCTGTAAGTCGTTGTCTCAGTTACCCCATTTTGAACCTCAACCTGTGAAGTTCTATTGCCATTGCTGTCGTACTCATAGACATAACTGGAAATTACCGAACTATCAGCCGTTACCTTATTAACTATACTTGCTACCCTGTTGGTCGGATAGTAGGTGTATTTAACATCCGTACCGTTGGGATAAGTTACCGTGTCCTTCTTGCCATCAGGATAATAACCGTAGCTTGTTAGCAAAGCATCAGCAGTAGCGGTGGCTATCCGGTTTCTACTATCGTAAGTATAAGCAGTACTGCCGGAAGCAGTTGTCACGCTGGTTCTATTACCATTATTGTCGTATGTATAGGACACAGCCACGCCCCTTTGCATGCTGCTGGTCAACCTGTCAAAGTTGTCATAAACATTCTCTGTCAGGTCTGTAACGGTGGTTCCATCGGCATCCCGCTTCGTTTCGGTGACAGTAATGACATTATTATTCGCATCATAATCGGTCACCGTTTTTAGCGGCGTCATGTAGGCCGTAGCCACATCAGAATAGTTGGCCTCTGTCTGTCGGTTGAGCTTATCGTAGACGTAACCAAAAACCTGCCCCTTGGCATCGGTCATTGCCGTCATATTCCCCTCGGCGTCATAGCCGTAAGTGGTGGTAATAAAGCCCGGCTGGATGTGCTTCACCTTTCTATTAAGGGCGTCATATTCATACTTAACGCGACGGCCCAGCGCATCCATCTGGAACGTTACATTACTGTTCTTGTCGTAGGCGTATTTGGTGACCAAACCCCCTTCGCTCACTTCCGTCAGCCTGTTGAACGCGTCATAGGCCATGGTCCTGGTGTTGCCCAGCGGTTTGGTAACCAGTGTAAGATTACCCAGGGCATCGTATTCTTTGCCTGTCGTCTCTCCGGCAAAGGTGACGGACTTTTCCCTGTTTTCCTTATCGTAAGTATAGCTTGTAATTTTCCCTTCTTCATCAGTGATAGTCAGCACATTCCCTGCACCATCATAGCTGCGGCTTCCAGTAGTTGTATCTGCATAAGTCGTTACTGTCAGCAAGTTACGACCGCTGTAAGTATAGGCTGTCCGCTTGTTTTCAGCATCCGTCGTTGCCGTCACATTGCCTGCGTTGTCATATTCATTAGTAACGAGGGTGATTCCCGCCCGCTTGGTATTTATCAGTCGATAAAGATCATCGTAAGTATTTTCAGTGATGATGCCCCGCTTGTCGGTAAGGGCCTTAACATTGCCCACCTTGTCGTAAGTCTTTTGAGTGAACTGACCGAGTGCATCGGTCACCCTGGTTTCACGGCCAAGGGCGTCATATTCATAAGTGGTTTTATTATTCCTGCGGTCGGTAACACTTACCACCTTGCCCCGCCTGTCGTAAGTGGTTACCATCTCATGATTAGCAGCATTAAACCCCCGTCATGGGCGAATCCATGACGGGGGTTGCTATAGGTATTGTATATTCAATTGTCAAAGAACTTTGCAGAATCAAAGCCACTGTTGGATAAATCTAAAGGTCATTTAGTCGATTACGTAGCTCTGACCCCTTACACCTTTTTCAATGTGTAAATTCCATCATTTTCGAGAGTATTTTCATCAATATAGACTATTTCTTTTTTAGTTCCTTCAAATAAAAACATCTGACTTGGATTTTCACTTTCTGTTGGCAATAAGCACTTACAGTTCATGTGTATAGAAAAAGCAGACACAAATTCATCAATTTTTGGTGTATTCTTTGTTATTTCTCCAAACAAATAAATTGATAGCATCATAACAAAGCCCGATTGGAATAAAGACTTTTGGCAAACCACATTCATCGTATTAGCATCTGGAAAATCATCGTAATCTTCAATAACCTGAATTTTTTCAAAATGTATATTTAGCAAATCATGCAAAGTCTTACGTAGCTGCTTATCAGGAACTAAATTTTCTACAATAATATCTACCCAAATCATTGCGACAACCTCCAAACCTTTAATGCGGTATTTACAGCATCATCACTTAAACCCATATTATTAATAATTTTGTTTGCTTTGGCTGTATTACCAAATTTATTTAAAACACCTAAAGCCTTAAATGATGCTCTATCTAATTGATGAAATCCACTTCCGGAAACAGGAAATAAAGTACCATCATGCATTCCATATGTTCGACCATTAATTACAAATTTATCTCCACTTTTTTTAGCCAGTCCTTTATTGATGGCTGCAACATCGGCTGTAACATCTACACCTGGTTCAATTACTGTGTTCAAATTTTTAGCCACAGTTTTTTGATTTACATTGGTTAATGTATGTCTGCTAGCAGGACCTCTGAATTCAAATACATTCTTTAAGGCTAATTTATCAACCTCACCACCTTTTTTCTCACCCTTCTTCCACCACTTTTTCCACTTATCCTTAATCCATTTCTTATTACTTTTGATGAAACCACCTGTTTGCTCTACAAACTTTCCAAGTGGCGATCTTGTTGCTGCAGCTATTACAATATTTTCAGGATCACTAACAGTTTCTTCCACTTCATTCGCCGCTTTGTGACCAACATCTTTTGCATTGGCTATAAAGGCATCTGCTCGTCGTGCACGCTCATTTTTTACTTCCTGTTCAGGATCCAGAGGTTTCTCATTAAACTCTTCATCACCCCTTTCACTCTCTCCTGTAAGCTTTTCATCGGGATTTGGACTCGCTTTAAATTGTTGCCATTTACGTCCTAATTGATACCATTTGTTTTCTATATTACCCCAGAAATCTCTTTCCATTGTTTTCACTACGCCATTCTCTGTAACTATGTCATAACTATCCTCATAATCTTCCCATGCAGCTGGATCAGGATTGTAATAGCCGTCGTGATATTCTATGTACTTAGCACCCGTCTCTATTTCATCCAGAGAAGCATACTCCCTTACTGCCTCATACCCATACAAATCAATATAAACCGTCGGATTACTATAAGCGTAAAGATATCTATGCAATGAAGGCGGTGTCCCATACTCGCCCAAGTAAGTATCCTGACTAATAAACCTCGCCGTCTCAGCATCATAGTAACGAGCACCGAAATAAATCAGCCCTGTCTGTTCGTCATGCTCCTGCCCGGTAAATATCTGACGGTTAATACTTGAACCAACCTGGTTACGGATATGCCCCCACGGGTCAAGGCTATAACTTACTTTCACCACCCCGCTATTGTCTGTCAGGTTAACAGTGCTACCCAAAGCGTCATGATGATAGTACTGAGTTCCCAGTTCAGTGTTCAGAGAAAGTAATCTATCTGCGTATCTATAGTGCGCTAACAGGCTGCCATCCGCAGCATTCCTTTCCTCTATGATCGAATTCCCATCATAATAGTAATCAACATCCCCCCTTTCACTTAAACGATGCCTTACTCTCAAGCCATCGGCATTATATTCATAAAGCCCCTGCGTGTCTGTTGCCTGCGTCGTTTTAACCAAACGGTTGAGCGCGTCATATTCAAAGTTCATGTTGGCAGCCGAATCGAGGCTATCTGTTTTAGTCAGCATGTTACCGTTAAGGTCATAGCTGTAACTTATGCTCTTGCCATTGATGCTGTCAACTACACTGGTCAACCTGTCCAGTGCATCATAAGTGTAAGTTTTAGAAGCCGTTGCACTTCCATTGACACTAAGCTCTTCCGTCTTCCTGTTATACCCCTCAAAGGTGTAGCTTGTAACAGTCACATCAGCACCGGAAGTGAGTGTGTATTCCGTCATCCTATCGAGATCGTCATAGCTGTAGGTCGTTGTCTCGCTTACCCCATTTTGAACTTCAACCTGTAAAGTTCTATTACCATTACTATCATAGTCATAGTTGTAGCTGGAAATTACCGAACTATCAGCCGTCACCTGATTAACTATGCTTGCTACCCTGTTCGTCGGATGATAGATATACTTCACATCAGTACCGTTGGGATAGGTAACTGTATCCTTCTTCCCATCGGCATAGTAACCATAGCTTGTTAGCAATGTATCAGCGGTAGCAGTAGCTATACGGTTTCTATTGTCATAGGCGTAAGCCGTCGTTCCGGCTGCGGTAGAAACACTCGTTCTATTCCCGTTATTGTCATAACCGTAGCTAACAGTGACACCACGCTGCGTACTGCTTGTCAAACGATCAAAATCATCATAAACATTCTCAGTGAGGTCAGTCACTGTTACGCCATCCACGTCATGTTTGCTCTCGGTAATGGTCGTTACATTATTATTCGCATCATAACCCGTCACCGTCTTAAGCGGCGTCATATAAGGTGTCGCCACGTCGGGATAATTGGCCTCGGTCTGCCTGTTTAACTTGTCGTAAACATAACCGAAGACCTGCCCCTTGGCGTCGGTCATTGCCGTCAGGTTCCCTTCGGCGTCGTAGCCGTAGCTAGTAACAATATTGCCCGGCTGGATATGCTTCACCTTCCGGTTGAGGGCGTCGTATTCATACTTAACGCGACGACCCAGCGCATCCATCTGGAACGTTACATTACTGTTCTTATCGAAGGCGTATTTGGTGACCAAACCCCCTTCGCTCACTTCCGTCAGCCTGTTGAACGCGTCATAGGCCATGGTCCTGGTGTTGCCTAGCGGTTTGGTAACCAGTGTAATATTACCCAGGGCATCGTATTCCTTGTTTGTCGTCTCAGATGCAAAAGTAACAGAGGTCTCCCTGTTTTCCTTATCGTAAGTATAGCTTGTAATTTTCCCTTCTTCATCAGTGATAGTCAGCACATTCCCTGCACCATCATAGCTGCGGCTTCCAGTAGTTGT
>JAOUBX010000142.1 GCA_029860075.1 Deltaproteobacteria bacterium
GTCGCCAATTGCAAGCCCTTTAGGTGAAGAACCGGCATCGTAAGTTTTATGATCCTGGAACGTCCCATCTCCTTTACCCAAAAGAACAGATATATTTCCGGAGCCACCATTTATAGTAATTATGTCGAGATGTTTGTCTCCATTAATATCTTTCAGCAACGCAAAAACGGGGGAAGTACCGGTTGAATAAGAAACTGGCTGCCCTAACTTTCCTGAATTGCTGTTTAATAAAACGGAAACACTATCCCGTGTGTCATTGATAATTACAACATCGGCAAAACCATCATTGTTTAAGTCTCCACTTTTTATAAATGTGGCATCTGACTCCATATCGTACTCCGAATAACTTGATTGGAAATTGTCTTCCGTCCAGTCACTTCCCCTGTTTAATAACGTGGAAAAAATACTGCCTGAACGGTTAGATGCAAGAGATATCGCAATATCAGGGCGATTATCACCGTCAAAATCAGCTGAAACCAGCTTATAAGAACCATTTTTCAAGGGAATTCTTTCTCTGTCCCTATATATCCCTCCTTTTTCTCCAAAAAGAACATGTATGTTCTGGTTATCAGATGTCACTACATCTAGAGTCCCATTTCCATCAATATCTGCGATATCAAAAACATCAATTTCATTGGTATTGTAAGACACGGCATCTTTAAAGGTACCATCACCCATGGACATTAAAATATTCAGTTTCTGATCAGAGGCCCATGTACGGACTATTATGTCTGTATTTCCATCCCCATTAATATCTCTGACTCGCATAAATTTTCTGGAGTCTTCAAGATATCGACCATAATGCCCATATGAAAAATATGCCATCTCTACTTCCACAGCATTATCAGGATAAAAACTGCCGCCGCCTTGTCCCAAAATCGGATAAAAACCGGTTGACGAACCAATCCAGGTTACTATCAAATCGATTTTGCCGTCACCATTAATATCTCCACTATAAATCTCGTTCAGATAGTTAGTACCATCTGTCATAACTATAACAGGTGTGCCAAAAGTTCCATCTCCCTTCCCGGTCATCAGGACCACTTCACCTCCCCTGCCATTACTGGCGCCCGATGTATAAACAATATCTGCTATGCCGTCATCATTCAGATCCATGACTACGGAATCTATAATGATTAAGTAATTTGAACTGGTTTCTGTAATTAACGGCTCGTTAAATGTTCCATCCCCTTTACCGGCAAACATAGCAATTTTGGTTGATCCGGCTATAATGATATCCTCGTGATTATCATCATTGAACCGGCCTGTAAACAAGCGGCCGGCAGCATCGACATTATAAGATGCTGTTTCTGTAAAAGTGCCATCCCCGCTACCTGAATAAATATATAATTCATTCGGAGATGTTCTCATAACAGCCAGATCAGGATAACTATCGCCGTTGAAATCCCCAGGCTCCATCGAGGAGATATGATTCCCGGCATTTGCAAAATCTGAATATTTTTTCAGCCCTCCATCCCCTGTCCCAAGAAGTACCGATATCCTGCATTTAATAACTCCCCAGGAGTCAGATAAACGATTTGCAACAATGACATCAAGATTTCCATCCTTGTTAACATCAATCACTTTTAGGGGGAAATTGAATCTGTTGGGTTTATATAAGTCATCATAATGTCCTGCATCAAAACCTGGTTCAGGATAAATGAAGGGATTTTCCCTTGTTTGTGTAATGAACTCTATAGCATGTTCAAAAGTGTTTCCTGCGATATCTTGAATAGTTAAATCAATATTATGTATCCCATCTTCCAGAGGCGATGTTGGTATAAAATTGATACCTGTGATAGTGATGGAAGATCCTTCTGTTACATTAACACCATCTAAAACAAGAATTGTTGATGATATGTCGATACCTGACAAGCTATCTGAGTATAAAATCGAGATTTCCGGAGTTGTACTATTAACGGTTGCCCCATTTTCAGGTAAAGTGCTATTGATAACAGGTGGTGTAATATCTACTGTAAAATTAACATTTATGGATGAGTTATTGCCCGCTTTATCAGATACCGTCAAAGAAATAGTATGAGCTCCATCTTCTAAAGCTGTTTCGATAGTATACTTAACACCAGTTTCAGTAACAGATGCAGCGCTTGTTAAATCAGTACCATCCAGGGTAAAAACAATTGAAGATGGTTCTATTCCGGAAAGACTGTCTAAATATTCAAGGGTAATACCGGGAATATTGTTATTAATTATAGCTTCATGAAGTGGATTCACAGCATTTATAACAGGCTGCGTCTTGTCAACTATGAAGGTTATGCTTTGATTTGCTGTATTTCCTGCCCTGTCTGCTACATATGCAGTTACAGTGTAGGATCCTTCCTGAAGCGGTGATGAGGGAGTATATGTCATACCCCCTTCTGTAACTGTAACTTCTCCTGTGATATCTATATTATTTAGCTTGATGGCAGTTGTACTGACATTAATACCGGACAAGAGGTCTGTATACTCGATATTGATCTGAGGAACATCATTATTGACAGGAACTCCGTTAGACGGTGATAAAATACTTATTTGAGGTGGGGTAAAATCTGCCGTTATGGTTATTATTTGCCTTGAAACATTTCCTGCTTTGTCTGTTGCAACAGCAGTAATGACATTCTCTCCTTCTGTTAACTGGAAGTTTTCTAGAGCATATACACCTTCTGCGTGTGTTACCTCTATATCATTAACAGTAACTGACAAAAGGCCGCTGAGCGAATCACTTGCACTTCCAGAAACGGTAATTAATGGTGTATTAAGGAATACTCCATTTTGAGGATTCTCTATTGTTATCTGAGGAAGTGTTACATCCAGTAGAACCTGTACCGTCTTTGTTGCCTTATTTCCCGCTTTATCAATAGCTTCAATAATAATGTCATTTATCCCTTCTATAAGATTGAGGTCCTTTTGAAATTGATTATCTGTCAGAGTTAGTGTTACTCCATTGATTGTTAAACTGGAAATAGGGCTTGAATCTGAAATTGAGCCTGAAGCAGATAAAATAGGATTATTAGTAAGAGCAGGTATGGAATTAAGGTTTATCTCGGGAGCAATTGTATCGAGCGTAACTTTAACGGAAACACTATCAGAATTGCCTGCGACATCAATCGCTGCTGCAGTAATCGTATTATTGCCTTCTAAAAGGGTTAATCCTGCATAAGTAAATAATTCCCCCGAGAGAACCGCTGTATTGCCGTTAACAGAGACATTCTCCACCCAACTGATAGAATCACTTGTGCTTCCCTCTACTGTTATACGGGGTGTATTGATGTAGATACCATCAAGAGGTGCAGAAATTTTTATATCAGGAGGAGAGTTATCCTCTCCTTCAATTGAAATAGAAAGACCGCTCCCAGGCTGCCCTCTAAGTTCTACTTCAAGATTATTCGCTGCAGATAAGCTGACAACTTTTGATAGCTGACCAACTTTCTTACTGAAATCACTGGTATCAAAAATAACTACCTTATTCAGCTTAATTATGGCACTTGAAACTTTTTTTGTATCATTGCTGCCATTATCTATGTAAAGGGTATAATTGGCATCAGGATTTTTGATATTAAATGAGAAAGTCTCTACAAAAGGTTTTCCTTTTCCCCTGATAAACTCTTTAGGCCCAGCGGCGATAAAAATACCTGCATCAGCAAAGTTTATCCCTACGCTGATTAGTATAAAAAAAGAAAGTACAGGTATTATGCTCCTTTTATAAAGCTTGGAATTTTTTTTCATAACTCCCTCCCCGTAAAACGATTATAAATAACAAAGCCCCATTCCTGTCCCGCAAGACAGAAAAAGGGCTTTGTTAGTAATTCGGCTTTATTGTATTGACTGTTCTTCATCTTTCAGCGGTACCTCTATCCCGTTCTTAATCGGGACAGGTAACTTTGCATCCTCCGGTCGCCCGAAGTTTGCTTTTGTCGTACTGAAATCTTGCCTTAATTTTGTATTTTTATGTTTTATTCTTATCTGAATTAGCTATAACCTTATCGTAGTTAAAAATAAAATACTCGGCTTTTTTTGCTTTTTTTTAGAAAATCTTTCGGCTTTTTTTGCTTTTTTGGGAAAAAACTAAAGGTATCTACTTTTTTGCAGCAGAATTGTTTAGTCTACAGTCTTTCCCCTTATTTTTTGCATGCCCATAAATTCAATACTGTAAACTATCAGGGAGGGTGTACCAGGTTCTATCCTGTCATTTGCTTTCCTTTTTAATCAGATTAACTTTATGTTCTCGTGCGAAGACACCGGAATACCCGTTGGTCAAGATACCATACACCTAAGCCTGAAATGCAAGCGGCGACACTAGTTATAAATAAAGCCTACATCGTAAAGGCCCAACGATTTAATAACCTGCGGTGTCAGATCGTTTTTTTTGTTAGAGTAATTGAAGTAATACCAGAGATCTATAGCCAAATATCAACAGAAACATTCCGTTTAAAGCCATAGGTAAAGTGAGATTTTTTTTCCGAATTTGCTTCATAGCTTCTGACGTTAAATTAATGCTAACTAATCCACTTAACAAACCGAGTAGATGAATAATGGTTATTGCAAAATATCTTGTAGTAAGTGGGAGTCCATCTTGAAAAAATATGTTTAGTATAAATCCTCCTAATAAACACCCGAAGCATAACATTCCACTATAAGCTATTGCAGGTCTGGATTTTACTTCATCCTGAAGTAGCTTTTTTATCTCTTCATTAAGTAATTCTTTCGGTTGATCATTTTTCATTTTTTCCCTCTAACGCGGGGTTTGATGAAATCATGCTTCTTTTTGGGCATTACGAACCATATTATAGACATCTTTTACATTTGGAATCATTTCAAAACTCGGAGGAAGGTGTTGTCCCGTTCCAGGCCAACCCGTACCACCAAACATGGAATACATTGGATTACCGGCGCCAAAGGAAATGGTACCACTTCTGTTAGACTTTTCTTTCAATACAACCTCACTCAATGTTTTCAGGTTCAGGTTTTTAACTTTTCGACCAAATAAACCGGAAATGATAATTATGCGCTCATTTGTTAAACCATAAAAAGTCTTTTTTCGCTGCATAGAATCAAGGTAAAAACGACCAAAGACCATGTAAAGGCCCACAAGAACGAATGGAATGCCCCATAGCATAAAAAAGAAAGGCGCATTTGATGTAACAACACTGAATTCCCAATAAATGGCAAAACCACACCACATGATACTGAAAGGCGCCAGGAAAACATCAGATCCACGAAACACAATTCCTGTTTGTGGTTTACCGGACCAGAGTAATCTCTCAGAGGCACTAAGTTCTTGTTGAAATTCTTGCTCCACAGATCGATACATTATTGGGAACCTCCTTATTATTTATCAAAAGTTTATAGCGCCCGGGGTGATGGGGCCCTCGCTGCAAATCAACCGACCAATGCCGCATAGTGCAGCGCAACGAAACGGCACGGTATTGGGTCAGCTGGATTTGTATTATGTTTTTATTTACCGACATTTGGATACCAAATACCTCTATCAACAACTATACCCATATTGGGGATAACATGGAGGGTGTTCAAAATTCTGTGTCAATTTAACCAAAGCTGATATATTCAGCTAAAAAAGGAGAATTGACATGAGTAAAGAAGAAAGTAGTTTTGATTTTAACAAAGCCCTTAAAGCGATTCAGGAAGG
>JAOUBX010000143.1 GCA_029860075.1 Deltaproteobacteria bacterium
TCAATATTTAATTATCAAAGAGCAAAAGCAAAAGATTGTTAGTAAGGGTAAATGCCGATTCCTGCATTTGAATCACATTGCTCACACATCATATTTCCTCAATCCAAAACGAAAGAAAGGGACAGAATTTAATCCGTCCCCTTCATTTGATTTAATCATTGCCAATGCTTACGGCCTTGTAGCATTCACCTCCACCGGATCAGAATTGCCAATGCCCGACTTTGCACTTATACGATAATACCATGTTGCCCCAGCTGTTGCGCTGGTGTCATTATAACTATAAGTCTGCTTCTCATCGAGTGGCACGGTCGTCACATTACTAAACACACCCGTCGCTGATGTCGCCCTTTCGATATCATACCCCGTAACACAACCGGGGTCCTGTGGTGAAGGATTCCATGTCAAGTACACCCCCGAAGTCGAAGGCAAAGCCTGAACATCGACAGGTGTATCGGGACCACCTTTGGGGTCCGTCGCTTCATCTAGCCAAGTCCATTTGAGAATGCTAAATGATGATTCAGTTACCTTGCCCGAGTAAACATCTCCATTCGGAGATAATACCGGTTTTCCATACTCTGCATTGACAATTACTGTTGGTGTAGGCGGTGGCGGTACAGTATCACCACCTTCTTCCACAATGTCATCAGACGGCAAATCAAGCAGGCCAATCTGCTTACCACATCGATCAAACTTATAAACCTGCCAATGTGGATCGTTATTAGCTCTTGTTATAGGATATAAGAAACCTTTCAAGTCCCTAATTAATCCTTGAGAGCCACCCGTCAATTTATAAGTATATATGCCGTCATCATATTCAATAATGTTGACACCATTTTTGGAAGATTTAATGTGTCCTAGCTGAAGTGGTCTTTCACTATGAGTTTCTATTTCTTCACCTGTTGGTGATAATAAATAATAATCTCCTGCTTCGATCCAAGTATTACCTGATGATGAAAAACCAACGACATCATTAAAGTTATATTTTTTATAATCAGGATTTTTTCCACTTGATATTACTCTAGGCACTTCTTTATTTAGTAAACCATTACTGCCATAAACCAGTCTCCTTTTTTTTGCAATATCATCTATTATTAGACTATCGTCAATGAGTACTACCGTTAAAGATGGTGTCATATCCATGATACCATCACTGTCTACATAACCAAACTGCTCCAGTCCACTTCCCCATGATCCATTTACAACTTCACTGGGGCCTTGCCAGCCCGCAAAACTTATTGATATTGTGCTTAAGATAACAATGAAAGAAAAAAGTATTTGCCGCATAATTAATCCCATAATTTTATTCTCCCAAAACCTTTTGGTTTTTTCAAATAGTTATTTTTTAAACCCTTTTTAATTTCATTAACAATAACTTTTCTATTAAAATTACACTCTTCATCTCTTCCTACTTTGTAACAAACCTCATCTGAGCCACTAGCATGAATTATTTCATAACTACACATTTCATTTTTAGGACAACTCGTTCTATCCGAATATACAATTGAGATATGACCACCATATCTGACCAAATCACCTTTTTTTACTTTTCTTACTAAATCTTTTTTGTATCCTTTCTGATAATAAGTCATGTCACTCTTAGTAAAGAATGTTTGTGAACCCCAATTGTCAGGTGCATAGGACGAATCAAACGCTAAAAGTCTACTCCCATTTGAAACTTTTGATAAGTTCACAATAGTATTACCACTATTGTTTAAATCACTCAAGCTTTTCTGCATCGTACGTGTAACAAAGCCACTACAATCAATTCCACGCCACTTTGTAGGATTTAACTGTGGAAATTCTTTTTTAGTCGTCTCAGACTGAGTAAGATAGAAAGGTGAGTTAAAATATGCATCTCTCTCAAATTTTCTGAGTCCTGTATATTTTTTATTGCCATCAAATGCATTACAAGCTGCATTAAGGTTTCCACTATAACTTGCGTTGGTATTGGTGCTTACTGCAATACTACCTGTCTTGCTAACAAAATTATTATTACTATCTTTAACATAATAAGTAATACTTTGTCTCACACTTGAGGGGGCCGTGCATGCAGCTATGCCGGGTGCAACACCTGAAACCTGGTCATTAAATTCTGCAATGGTATTCTTACAACCATAGCAGTAACTCATACCGATATCACTGTCTCGTTGCCCCGGTCCTTTTCCATCTCGTGAAATCCAATTATTTGTCGGTGCATTAACACCCATTTCACCATTTATACCCGCAAAATATTTTCCTTCCTCAATAATTCCATCAACAAATCGTTTTACCACATTCACATACAACTCATACAAGCCCGTATCATTAATCACATTCAAAGTAACACCGTTTATCAACTGATCTTGAGCCACAGTCGATGTTCTCTCCGTTCTCTCCACCTTTCCAACCAGTGTTTCCTTGTCAACAACCCTGTTCAACCAGTCATCCTGACTACCGGAAACAACGTAATCTTTCATAAGCTTCTGGAAAATATCTGTTTTATAGGTTGCTGTATTGGCTGACACATTAAAGTTTTCTTTAAATGTACCAATAGCATTGGCTGTATTTTGACCATAAATTCCATCTTCATCAGTCAACTGATAACCTGCCACAGTCCTCTTCCTCGGCACTACCTGGTTAATCAATTCCTGCACATAGTAGAAGCGCCGGTTCTGCTCTTCAACACCGTCAAGGTATCCACCCTGTGTATCCAGATCATAAGTATACACGGCAGTGCCGCCTAATACTTCGCTGAGACGCACATTTGAATTATCCCTTATCCTTAGCTCTACCCCCGTCGTTGCAGGCGCATCTTCCAAAACGCTTCCAGCAGTTAGCCGGTCAAGTTTAAATGTTAAATTCAGGAAGTGGTATTGATAGGGGTATGCCGAGTTCTGATAATGATTAAATTCCTCATTCGTCTTGACATAAAACTTCGCCTTGCCGTCAACAAGCGTTACCCTGCAATTCCCCCCGCTTATCTCGGCAGATGTACATACCGTAGCTCTTCCGTCAGGCCTCACATGCACCCCTTGCGGCAATGGCCCCATAAGCTTGACCCGGTCAGGATCATTAAGGGGCGCCTTGTTTTCATCATAAGCACTAAGTATAACAGCTTTTTCGCCGAGTGCAGGGTAATAATCGGTACAGAAAGTTTTGCTTACATTGTTAAAGTCCAGATCGTCACAGAGGTGTTTGAGCAGCTTCAATTCCGTATTAAGTATTTTTAATCCCGCCTGCCTGTCGGCCACATAAACAGTGCCGTCTCTTTCTACTATGCCTGTCGCCAGGATGATAGAAGAGAGATCATTGGCATTTCCTCCATCTTGTGATGTCTTGAATACAAGCTTCGGATTGATGGGGTCTTTGATATCGATAATATAGACGGCGTCACCGGCAGCGACAAAGACCAGACCGGACGTTTTCGATATCATAATATCTTTGGCAAGGATATCCAAATCAGTACCGTCATAATTTACCGCCGTTCCCAACACCTGCGGATTATAGGGATCACTAATATCAACGGTATTGATCTTGCCTTGAAAGCTGCTTGTTACGGCAATATCGATAATGCTTTTCCCCTGGTCCGCGCCTACACGTGAATCATAGAAACTGAATTCTGTAGCCGCATCAACCCTGAAGGCGCTGTAAGTTTCCGTCCTGCTGCCTGTCACACTGAGAACCTGTGGAATTAACAGATTAATATCGGCAACAATAAGCCTGCCCGTCGTTGTCGCTACAAGCATTTTGTCGCCTTTGATAATAGCGAGATCAGCAGGGTTACCATACCCCATCCCCGGCGTATCGAGATTGCCGACAATGGAAGCGCCGTAGTCAGTACTGCTGAAATTTCTCGCCATTTCAATATCTACCACCTGAACGCCCACCATGACTGTAGCCACGTAAGCCAGATTTCCATTAATGGCGACACGCCACGGTATACCCGACCAGGCTTCGGCCAGTCTTTCCTGGCCTATATGTGTCGGCAGTTCAGGATTATCACGAAGGTCATAAAAACGGACATAACCGTATTGCCCGCCACCGTAAATATTAACCGTATCGGTCATGGCCATAATTCCGTTATCAACAGTGACGCCTCTGAAGGAGAATCCATTATTGGCCCGGTGATGGTGAACAACAGCAGGCTGTTCAGGGTCGGTCACATTCACTACATACCAACCATTTTCATTGGCCGTTACATAGGCATAGGTATGGCCGTTGGGATGGGAGTATAAGTCCACACCACCTACGGAACCACCACTGAACTTTCCATCACCGAGGTCATAAACCTGCGGGGCCATAGTCGTAAACCAGGTTTTATACTCGCTAGCGCCATCAATATTCACTGCCAACTGTAATTTAACGCCACCGGCAGTGGTGTTTGATGCCGCATCACTATCCCTAATAGCCGTCGAAAGAATGACCTCGTACTTTCTGCCATAAACAAGATTATTTTTCGCTTGAAGAACAGCCTTCATCCTGTCTTCTTCCACCATCGTATAGACAAAGGCCGGCACATCGAGCCCTGTTTTAAAATCAACCAGTCTGAAGGTTAAATCCGTTACATTTTCGACAGGTTCATCAAAGAAAACTTCGACGGGATTGTTAACCAATACTTCATAGGCACCATTACCGGGAATGATGGCATCAACTCTCGGAGCACCATCTTTACCCTCAAGACTGCTTCCACTTTCAATGGCACGAACTTCGATTACTCTATTGCTCATGTTTCCTGCTGTATCCGTTGCACTTACCTCAAAGGTATAAACCCCTGCTTTATCCGGTTTAAAGTGATGACTTACACTTCCTGCAATGGGTGCGTTAAAATCTGACGTGTAGCTATAACTGTAAACAGGCGGATTCCCATCTTTTGCCTTTCGGTGCAAAGTTCTGTCCCCCGGCATAAGAGGCGCTGATACGGGAGCCCTTACTGTTCCATCAGCATCAACGATTTTTAATGTAATGGAGGCCGTCCCCATTTCCTGGTCAATGACGGTGACGGGCACGAGTATTTCAGTTCCAACAGGCACCGTCCCGGCAATGAAGCGTCCCGTCTGACCTGCCGCAACCTCCATATTGATCGTTATATCCGGTGTTGTCGAATCGGGTATAACCGTATCTTTATCGGCAAGCTTGAAATTAACATCATTTTTCTCGTATTTATCGCAGGCAACAATATCTTGCGTCTCCCTGTACATGGTTTGCGGGTGTACGGCTGTAATAGAGAAGGAACGACAAACCGTATTGGCCGTAAAACCATAAGTTGCATAATAACCATTAGATTTAGTATAGGAAACGAAGTTTTCAGCGCCGGGACTTCGAATGATCGCATTGTTTACCGGTCTGTCACTATTTTCAGCTTCACCCGGTATATAACCATTAAGACCATCCATATCCTGATAGGCATAACCCGATAATACAACATCACCTCCCAGGGAAGTATTCATATAGACAAAGGTTAAGACCGTTGCACCAACACCAAAAATTCCTAAAAATGGCGGACTGGCCGTCGTAAT
>JAOUBX010000144.1 GCA_029860075.1 Deltaproteobacteria bacterium
CGGCATTTGTCAGTGTTATTGCTCCATCTGTGGCAGAGCCTTTGGATATTGGCTCACTGAAGGTGACTACAATCTGGCCTTTATCGTCTGCTCCTGTTGCACCGTTTGTTGGACTGATTGATACGACAACCGGTGGTGTAGAGGTTATGTTTATGTTATGGGTTTGTACTTCATTGTTAGTGCTTAAAGTACCGCTGG
Organism: Deltaproteobacteria bacterium; assembly: GCA_029860075.1. Lineage (NCBI taxonomy): Bacteria > Pseudomonadati > Myxococcota > Myxococcia > Deltaproteobacteria bacterium. The sequence continues at coordinate 199 of JAOUBX010000144.1, forward strand.
CGGATCCTCTGTTTCTGGTGGTCCGGTTAATTGCACTGGCAGACCACGGGCCTGAAAGAGCCGCAACAATATAAGTCCCACCGACATTTGAAATATCGGCAATAGTTGAAGCTGCTACTCTTACTAAAGCACCCTCTTTAACTGCGCCGTCAAGACCACTTACTGTTCCCCTTATAAAACCAACAGCTCGCACTGTCTCGATAAAGAGATAAGTGCCTGACTTTACAATGCCAGGCAGGGCAAGACCTGCAACATCAGTTGTTTGAGATGTTATCAGTCCCCCTGTCACATTTGCTGTGGCTACAATCTCAAGCAGCCTCTTACCGTCAGCCTCAAAGAGCCTTGCTACAATTACGGGATTTGACGAATTAAAACCATCAGGCAGCGGAATGGAAAGTTCAGCAGAAGCAGTCAACACTTCCCCCGAAAGATCTATATTAACAGCCCTCATAAGAGCCATGTCTGTGGGGATTATGGATTCAAAATCAGTTGTATTTGCAGTTGAAGTCTCTACAGGCACGGTACGGGACAGTCCCCCCGCCTCGATAACGAGCAGGTTGCCTTCAGCGTCGGCAAGGTACTTTCAATATTTAATTATCAAAGAGCAAAAGCAAAAGATTGTTAGTAAGGGTAAATGCCGATTCCTGCATTTGAACCGCATTGCTTGCAAATATGCTTCGGCAACCCGAAACGAAAGAAGGGAGCAGAATATAATCTGCTCCCTTCTTTTGATTCTATTAATTGCAACCCTTACGGCCTTGTTGCATTGACCTCTACAGGGTCGGAATTGCCGATATCCGATGTTGCACTTATGCGGTAATACCATGTTGCCCCGGCAGTAGCGCCGGTATCGTTAAAACTATAGGCCTGCTTCTCATCAAGCGGTACAGTCGTCACATTGCTGAAAACACCTGTCGCTGAAGTCGCCCTTTCGATATCATACCCCGTTACACATCCGGGGTCTTGAGGTGAAGGATTCCATGTGAGGTAAATCCCAGATGTTGAAGGCAGTGCCTGAAACTCTTCCGGCATGTCAGGGCCACCTTTTGGATCATCAGGTGAATCAGTCCAGGCCCATTTAACAACACCAAAAGTTTCCGGTGTACGTTTCCATGCATAAACATCACCATTAGAAGTAATTAGAGGCTTGCCATACTCGACATATTGCGACATATCGGGAAGTGTTGCACCCTCCAATGTACCCGGCTGTGCAAGCTCGATAACAATCTCTTGATCGATCGTATCTACCGGTAGATCAAGCTGTCCTGCTACTTTACTGCAACGATCATATTTCAAAACCTGCTGATGTGCCGTATCTCCCTCTCCGGCAACAAGCACTACATTCAATCTACCTGAATTGTCCCGCAAATAATCTTCAACATATTCCGTTTGCCTTATATTAAACACCGTATCACCGTATTCAATAACAGTCAGATAATTTCCATTTGCTTGTCTTTTAGGCCTATTATATTTACCTAAAAAATAAGGTTGTGATGGAAATGTTTCGACAATTTCACCAGTTGGGGTATAGGCAATCCAACCGTTTTCTGAATCCACATAGATTTTTGAACAATCTGGTACGATGTAATCTATTCCCCCCATGTTTTGAGCTTTACCAATAAGATCACCAGACTCTATATTAAATGTATGTGTAGTTTCAATAAATCCTTCAGAAATACAATTATCACCCACAAAAACTTTACCAGGCCATAGAAAATTCTCGACAAAGGGCTTTTCTATATCCCTAAAAAAACTCCCATCAGAATTAAAAATATGAATTACCTTATTAATTTCATCCCCTATAACTATTTTGCCATTTCCACTCACACCAAATGACTTTGTAAACCATTCACCAGAGTCACTGGAATCTATCCCCATTTCCCCTAGTTTATTACCAAAAGGCATAGTAACAATTAACTGAGCCTCTCCCCATCCTGCTACAGCCCGACCTGCAATTAAGATTTGCAATAAAAATACTAGAAGTAAAATTATTTTTTTCGACATAATCGTCTCCATTAATCCCATAACATGACTCTTCCAAAGCCAACAGGTTTTGATGAAATATTCTGTTCCGTAATTACTACTTTTCTTGAAAAAACACCTCTATTAGATGCTTTGCCTTTTTCATTCAATGGATAGTAATATCGCCACCCATAAGCATGAATGATTTTATACCTGCATTGTTTGCCTATGCATACAGGATCTTCATAAACCATAGTAATATGTGGATCCCTTTTATAGCGTACCAAATCTCCTCTTTTCATTTTTTCTATTTTCTCAGTCTTATTTCTTTTATTTTTTATTTCATAAACCATCTTCTTTGAGGTACCAACAGGATTCCAATAAGTACTTACTGCCCAATAATTGGTTACTTTTGGCTTACCGTTATTATATTTCATATCAAATGTTATACCCTCAGTGACACCTAATTGCATTGACTTCTTTACATCACTATTATCATCAAAAACATTCCACCCTCCAAGTATACTATGCGTTACTAACCCACTGCAATCAATACCTGACCAGTTTTTCGGTTCAAATTCATTATATTTTTCAAGGGGGATGAGTTTAGAATTTTCTCCAACCCTATACCTGACTTTATTATCGCTGGTTCTCGCCTTCCACTCCCCCATATATAAACCGGGCAACTTCTTTGTCCCCGTTAATTCACAGTTTGCACCTGCTGAATCATTAGAGTTTCCTGCATATCCGGCAAATCCATTAGGTAATCCTATTGCAACCCACTTACTACCTTGATCACGACCTAATGATGTTGCTCCAAAATTTCTTTCAAAATAGCTATCACGTATCGATGGTGAAGCTGGTGCCTTACATGATGACACTGTCTCTTTAAATTCTTCAACTGAGTCACGGCAACCAAAGCAATAACTAACGCCTGTTGTTTGCTCTGCATTATTACTGCGCGGTTGCCAACTACCTGTTGGATTGTTAAAATCAGTTGCACTTTCAAACTCCTTGGCTCTAGCAATCATCCCGTCAATGAACGGCGCAATCACATTGCTATACAACTCATAAAGCCCCGTATCCTCTCCACCAGTTACATCACCTGGCCCCTTATTTATAAGATTATCGGGATAAATAGATAACATTCGCTTTGATCTTTCCGTCTGACCGACAAGCAATCCCTTGTCAACAATCTTGTTCAGCCAGAGGTAGCTTGAAGCCGTATCTCTCTTACCATAATCTTTCATCATTTTCCTGAAGATATTGGTCGTATCATCGCTGTTCGACGGATCTGTTGAATCGGAAACGTACTCTTTAAACTTTCCATTTTCGTCATAAGCTATGTTGACTTTCGTATTTCCTATTCTCACATCGGTATTAGAACCATACTGTCTGATACCTCCCATATTAAACTCACTTTTGAAAACAGAAATAGCTTCAATTAAATCATAATCATTAAAAGTACCATCCTCAGGCACAAGGCGATAGTTTGTGACGCTACGCTTCCTCGATACAACCTGATTAAGCATTTCCTGTACGAAATCAAAGCCCTGCTTGTCAGGTGTTTCCCCTGTTGATTTGCTCTCTATCTTGTCGGCAACAAAGACAGCCGTTCCGCCTAATACCTCACCGAGTGTCACATTCCCGTTGTGCCTCACATTGATGGGAAGCACTTCCCGGGCATCTTTAGATAATCCGCCTTTTATCAGTGTTTCTTCACCGTCCTTGTTCTGGATGTATAAATCAAGATTGACTGTCTCCTTGTCGTAACCTTGATCTGTCTCCAGTTTCATCATAACAATGCTGATGCCGGAGGCAGAAATATTTTTAAAAACAGCACAGGGGGCAATTTCTGTTGACCCTTCAGGACAAGCATAACCTGGCAATGGCGTTAGCCTGAAAGACTTTTCTCTCGGATTATCATTAACCTTAAGTTTTGCCTCATCATTTTTATCAAAAGCTACATAACCTTCTTTGTACCCCCGAATAATTATTGTCTTTGCACCCAGCGCTGGATAATAATCATGACAGAAAGGATCATTACCAAGTATATCATCTTCACAATACAACTCAAGATACACCGGGTCCAGATCCAGCACCCGAAGCCCCCCATCGGTACTAGCCAGATACACCCAGCCGTCCTTTTCAACGAGGGCTTTGACTTCGCCCAGCAGTTCATCGATAACTCCGTTTTCACCTACAGGCGCTGCATCGATCTTGTTAAGCATTATCGGGTTAAAGGGGTCTTTAATATCGATGACATAGATTGCCCCGCCGGAGGTGATGAAAGCAAGGCCCGAGTTTCTGCTGATGGCAATGTCACTGGCAAATGCCTTGAAAATGGTGCCGTCTTCATTCTTTACGGTGCCAATGACCGTCGGCGTATAGGGGTTTGTCAGATCGACAGTGTGAACGCCGCCTGTCTTGCTGGCTGTCACAGCCAGATCCATGACTTGTGTGAGGCCGCTTGAGTCGGTGTAGTTATAGCCATCGACGGCCGCTGCCCGGAAGGCGTCGTAAGTGTCTGACGGTTCGACGTGGCCCAGTTCCTGCGGGAAGCTCGGCACCGTCAGGTCGAGAACAACGAGGTAGCCCTTTGACGTGGTGAGCGTTGCCTTGTTGCTGAAGACGTTAATATCTCCCGGCTGGCCGTAGCCGAGTCCGTTCGTATCGAAGAGGCTTGTAATGGCCATGCCCCTCGTTGTTTTGCTGTAGTCCCTTGCTTTGGTGATATCGACGACGTGAAGGCCGGTCATGACGGTGGACACATAGGCATGGCCATTATAAATCGCCACACGGCCAGGCAGGCCGCTCCAGGCCTCAGCCAATTGTTCCTGCCCTATGTAGTCGGGATTGGCCGGATCGCTCACGTCATAAAAGCGCACGTAACCATACTGGCCGCCGCCGTAAATACTCACACTGTCCGTCACGGCAAGGATGTTGGTATCTGCATCGATTGCCACACCGCGGAAGGAGAACTGCGGTGACGGCCTGTGAGTGTGGAGAAGAACCGGCCTTGTGGGGTCCGTTACGTCAGCCGTGTGCCAGCCCTCCGTGCCTGCCGCGATAAAGGCCCAGGTCTTTCCGCCCCTTGCCATAAGGGCAATGTCGCGCCCGCCGGTGAAGGAATCGCTCTCCATGTCG
>JAOUBX010000145.1 GCA_029860075.1 Deltaproteobacteria bacterium
CCTTGAGGATATAAGGTGCCACCCTTCTTAAGACACCTCTGCTCTTTTCCGTAAAGTGCGCAAAAGGTGGGCCGTTCCAGAGAAGTGAAAGGTTCTGAAAGGCATTGGCAGGCTCTTTAAAACCATAGTTAGAGAGCCTTTCTACAGCCTCATCTTTATTTAAAAGGCCTTCCAGCAACTCCAGAAGTTCAGGGCTTGTCTCTTCTTCCAGCTTATCGGCAGCTTCATGAAAAAGACTGGAATATATTTCCTTTACGTTAGCCGTGTGCATGCTGTGGTCTTTAAGAAATTCAGGGAGAGGGTCTTCCCGATAACCCACTCTTCTGGCAAGCATTTCCATAGCCTCCTCTTTTGTGGGAAGCGTATGAGTTTGCCTCTCCTGGAATATCTGGAGCCTGTGTTCCACAGTGCGAAGAAAGATATAAGCATGGGACAGCTTTTGGCATTCATCATCACTAATGAGCCCTTCCTTTGCCAGTTTTTTTAGTGCCCTAAGTGAGTTTTTCTCCCGTAACTTAGCGTTTTTTCCTGAATTGATGAGCTGGAGGGCCTGGATAAAAAACTCGATCTCTCTTATCCCTCCCGTTCCCAGTTTAATATTAGTAAAGCTCTGGTCGTCCCTGGCGATGGAGGCATCTATCTTCCGCTTCATGGCTCTTATTTCCTCGATAGCCGTATAGTCGAGAAAACGCCTGTACATAAAGGGATTAAGTAGCTGGAGAAAGTTTTCACCAAGAGCAATATCTCCGGCAAGAGGTCTAGCTTTAAGCATGGCTGACCGCTCCCAGGTTTGGCCCCAGGATTCATAATAAATTTCAGCGCTCCTCAGGGAACAGGCAAGGTCGCCTGATTTGCCTTCAGGCCTGAGATCCATATCGACACGGAAAACAAAACCGTCTTCCGTTACTTCATTCAAAGCCTTGACAATCATCTTTCCCATTTTAGTGAAAAACTCATGGATGGAAATCTGCTCATTCAGGTTCCCCGATTCATCGGCAATCCCTGTTGTTTCTCCCTTTTCGGTGGTATATAAAAAGATAAGATCAATGTCGGAACTGAAATTCAGCTCCCGCCCCCCCAGTTTTCCCATTCCCAGGACAACAAAGTCAGCCTCCTTCTCATTCCCCTGAGGATCTTTATAGAGGGGAGCGCCGTACTCTGACTTCAGCATAGAGGAAATAACCTCATAGGCCCCCTGAAGTGAAACGGCAGCGAGGTCACTAATCTCAGCGGCCACTTCCGCCATACCTGCCGCGCCTGTCAGATCTCTTGCACCGATTCTGAGATAATCTCTGTGCTTGAAATTTCTCAATACTTTTTGAAGGGCCTTCATATCCCGAACACCTTCAAGCTCCCCCCTCAGACGGGAAAGCTTATCTTCAAAGCTTAAAGATTCCGAAATATTTCCCTCCATAAAAAGCCAGTCAAACAATGAGGAATACCTGAAAAGAATGTTTGAAAGAAACTGGCTGCCGCCGCAAAGGGTAAAAAGATCACTCATTAAGTCCGGCTTTCCCAGGGCTTTATGGATAGTTTCAACAGGAAGACAGCCTACCAGCCGTTCTGCATTATTAAGAGCCAGGTCGGGATCGGGTGACTGGACCGCACTATTGATCATCTCCCCTTCCATACCCTTGAAAGCACCTTTTTCAAGAAGCAGTTTTATATTTTTTAAGCTTCTCTCCCTTTCCCTTAAGGAGAGTACCTGGAGAACCGAAGAAATTTCTTTTTCATCCTCAGCACCTATGGCAGTAATAAGTTTTTCTGCTAAATCTATTTTATCTTTCATAATCATTGTCTCTTATTTTTAGTAAGCCTGGGATTATAACATGAGGCTATTTGAAATTTATAGTAATTCTAATACCATCGTTCGAAAGATACAATGGGGGTGATTGGCGGACTTAGAAGATCAATAATTAATGAACTCACCTGAAAAGATATGTTATAAAGTTTGTATATTACAAGTAAAGAATCCACACCAGAGGACGTGGCTTTGCTTCAAGCCCTGAAAGGGCTTTTTATCACTTCCCGTTAAAACGTAGCCGAGTGAAGCAGTTGACTGAGGATGAAGGTCACAAACTGTCTGAGCGAAGCGAGTTTTTGTGACCGCCGAAGGCAAATGCGGAAGCGAGGGGAGTCCCGCCTTGGCGGGACCAAGTTTTTGGGCGGCCTTTCTTTTGCTTACTTTTCTTTGGCCGCCAAAGAAAAGTAAGAAGCCCTATGGCAAAACCTTTTAACTCTGACCCCGACCAGTGAACGGGATTTTCAAAGGTAAAATAAACCGAGGATACCGGCAAATATTGAAGGCTTTTTTCTATCGTACAGTTCCCTTTGTATTCATTCTTGCTTTTGTCGTTGCGACCATAAGCGCTAACATCGCTTCAACACCGACAATGGATGAATTTGCTCATCTTCCGGCAGGCTATGTTTACATCAAAAAGGGAGACTTCTCGCTCTATCATAAAAACCCCCCTCTCATAAAAATGATGAGCGCCCTGCCGCTTACGGTACTGTCACCGGAAATAGACTTTCAATGGAAGTGGGACCGAAAGAACGACTGGACGCCCTGGATTTTCGGAAAATACTTTATGGAAAATAACAGGGCTGCTTATGAAGATATTTTTTTCTGGGGAAGAATTCCCATCCTTCTTCTTTCCCTTCTGCTGGCCTATTTTGTTTACCGGTGGGCCCACCGGCTTTACGGAAAAAAATCGGCCCTGCTCGCCCTTTTTCTCTATCTTTTTTCACCTAATATTATCGCCCATTCAAGCCTTGCAACCATTGATATCGGCGCGTCCTTGTTCATACTTGTCTCCATGTATATTTTTCTGGCATTCCTTAAAGCGCCCAATCAAAAAAGGCTTCTCTTTTCGGGATTGGTCCTTGGCTTTGCCCAGCTTTCCAAGTTTACCGCCATCTTTCTCTTCATAATGTTTCCCCTTTGCGGAATGCTTTTTATGATATGGAAAAAGAAGTATGAAGAGAGTCCCTTTTTACTCCAATTGACGGAGAAGGTAAGGCTCTCAGGCTGGAAGGCCTTGTCTGTCTCTATCCTTCTTATTTATCTCCTTGGCCTTGCCGTTCTGAATGCAGGTTACGGCTTTGAAGGGAGCTTTAAACAACTTGGTGATTATCAATTTGAGAGCACTTTTTTTCAGAATCTTGGTAAAAGCGGACTTTCTTTTTTGCCCGTCCCTCTTCCTCATGAATATTTGGCAGGTTTTGATGATCAGAAAAATGATGTGGAGTTCGGTGAATTTCCCAATTTCTTTATGGGTAAATGGTCGGAAAAAGGATGGTGGTATTATCTTCCCTTTGCCTTTATCGTTAAAACACCTCTGGCACTTTCCTTATTTCTTCTTTTTCTCTTCTTTTCTTATCTATTTAAAAAGGAGCAAATAAAAATTGATGAAATTTTTCTCATAATACCGATTCTTCTTCTATTTTTTGTTTTTGCCTTTCTATCCAATCTCAATACAGGTATAAGGTACCTTCTCCCTCTATTTCCCTTCCTTTTTATACTGATGAGCAGAATATTGCGGGAGGAAAGTGAAGAGGGGCAAATAAAAACGGCGATGATCATTCTGCTTGCCGGCTGGTATGCTTACTCCTCTCTCTCCGTTTTCCCTCACTACCTTAGCCATTTTAACGAACTTGTGGGGGGACCGAAAAATGGGTATAAATATCTCATCGACTCAAATATTGATTGGGGGCAGGATCTGAAGGGACTAAAGAAATACATGGATCAAAAAGGGATTAAGCATATCAAGCTCGCCTATTTCGGTTCCGTCGATCCTGAAATTTACGGCATTTCTTATGAAATCCCCAAGGGCTATCCCGAGAGAGGCATTTACGCTATTAGCGCCAATTACCTTCAGGGTCTTCCCTACCCTGTCATCTACGGCAAACGTATGATAGAATTTGAAAAAGGTTATTTTTCCTGGCTTAAACATTATCAGCCGGTAACAAATATAGGAAACTCTATTTTTATATTTAACTTGTGAGCTTCAAAATGAATTCAAAAAGTAATAACCTGTTAGTAACTGCCGGTCCGCTTCTGCTTATATGCGGTATTGCCCTTTCTTTACGAATCATCTATCTCCTGCAATTTAAGGAAATGCCCTTTTTTTATCACCTTTCCCTGGACCCGCTCTTTTATGACCGGTCAGCCCTTTCCATCCTCAATGGCAACTATCTTCTCGGCAAGGAGGTTCTCGACATGGGTCCCCTTTATTCCTACTTTCTGGCTGCCGTCTATGCCCTTTCAGGCCATGACCTCTTTGCGGCACGGATAGTTCAGGTCCTGACAGGAACGTTAAGCTGCCTCCTGATTTATTCGATAGGCCTTAATGTCTTTGATAAAAAAACGGCGTTAACGGCCTCTTTTATCTCCGCCCTTTACGGACCCTTTATATTTACAGAAGGCAATCTCATTTCTGAATCACTGGTCATATTTACCAACCTCCTTATCATTGCCATGCTCATTGAAGCAAGGGAGAAGGACAGCCTTTTTCTCTGGTATTTATCAGGCCTGCTCCTTGGTATATCGGCAATTATAAGGCCAAACATCCTTTTTTTTGCTCCATTGGCTCTTTTATGGATCTTCTCTTTCTTTCGAAAGGAAGGCACGGCAAAATCGATACTTCACTGTTTCCTCTTTTTTGCAGGCACCATTACTGCCATAGCACCGGTAACGGCAAGAAATTACCTGCTCACAGGAGACAGGGTTCTCATTACATCGAGCGGCGGCCTGAATTTCTACCTCGGTAATAATAAGGACGCATCAGGCATATTGACGGAACCCGCCTTTATCCGGCCTGATCCGGCCTATGAGCATAAAGATGCAAGAAAAGAAGCGGAAAG
>JAOUBX010000146.1 GCA_029860075.1 Deltaproteobacteria bacterium
CCCTCAAAGTTTTACATTATGATGAACAACGGAAAAAAAATGATAAATATAATCAGTTCAGGAAAATTCCTGCGGCTTAATATGCTGAAACTTTTCGGCATTCTTTCTTTACTTGTTTTATTTCAATATGCTTCACTTTCCATTTCATATGCCGTTTGTGTTAAAGGTAACTACTTAAATGATGCATGCCTATTTCCTACCTCTTACAGGTGTAACGGTCCCGGAATTTCTTTTGGTTTTCACCCTGAGGATACGGACATAGACTGCGCTCAGCTTTTAGTTGGCTACGCTATATTCGAATGTTTATGCGGATGCACGGATTATGATGGCGACGGCGCAAGAGACACGTGGTATTATGACTTCGATGGCGACGGTTTTACCTATGGCTCCATATCATCCTGTGAAGATCCCAATGTTAAGTGGCCTCATTTAAACTTTCTAACGGCCCCGTCAAACCCCCTTGACTGTGACGACTATGACGCCAGCAAGAAACCTGTAGACGGCGATGGTGATGGTTATACACAGTGCAATGATTGTAACGATGATGATATTAGTGTTTTTATCAAGGAGGTGGAAGAAGAGATATGTATGGCCGACGGTAAAGACAACGATTGCGACGGTACCGTCGATGAGAGGAACGATTGTAAAGATTGCAGACAGGTCACAGGTATTGACTCTACTGCAAACGTAGCGAGCGGGCAGTACAAACATAGTCAGAATCTTTTCGGTTATTTTTCGCTTTACTATGACAGCTTTAGTATATACAGCGGTACCGTTGCCCGAAACTGGCGGCACAGCTACGAGATTGACCTGGAAGAACTTGTTAATGGACGGGTCGCCTTGTCCATGCCTGACGGCGCCGCAACAACATATATCCCCTTTTTGGAGGACTACGTTGCTGAAAGCGGTGATAATTCAAGCCTTGTGAAAAATGCTGATGGCACGTGGGATATGACAGAGCTTGACGGGACGGTCTATCATTTCGATGCCTTCGGAAATATTTCATCCATAAGCGATATAAGGGGAAGAACAACAACATTTTCTTATTACAGCGGCCTCTTGACAAGTGTCGCTGATTCAACAGCGCCTGCCCCTGTTTTCATTGATTACGTTGATGGTAAGATCGATACCGTTACTGATCCTTCGGGCAATATTTACGATTTTAATTACTATCCTGACGGCACATTAGAGGAGATTATTTATCCGCTTCCCGCATCCTATACGCTTGATGTGCCTCAACCAGACGGCACGACAGCTTCCGTCTCCTATCCCGAAGCGGGGGCGGTCAATCCCAAATGGTCCTACACCTATGAAACCGGCCTGCTAAAGACCAAAACCGATCCTTCCGGCAAGCTTGTTACTTACGGCTTTGACAACGGAAAGGTCACATCTTCGACGGTTACCACAGAATACGGTGTTCGCACGCGTACCCTCGGTTACAGCAACTATACGGGTGATATGCGTGAGACTCTCAAAACAGAGCTCGACGGCGGCGTCTGGAAGTTCCGCTACAGCAAGACGGAAGGAAAGCTGAAGGAAAAGGAAGACCCCGAAGGGGGGATAACCTTCTATACCTACAATGGCGACTACAGGACCGCAATCCATCCGGGCGGCAAGAAAAAGACGACGACCCGCTATGACGTAAACAATAATGTGGTGGCCTCCATCGAGGAAGAGCTTGTTTCACCCTTCAGAATGTACTCCACGGCTTACACTTATGATGCCAACGGCAGAATCCTTACCATGAGGACGCCCCTTGAAGGCGCTTATGATGAGACAGGGACACCTGTTCCCTCCTTGACAACAACTTATGACTACAATGACAAGGGAGAGACGATTTACACCGGTGATTCCCTCGGCAGGGAGACCTTCATTCAGTATACGACGGTAGGTATGGAAAAGCAGGTAACAACGACAGATCCTTTGGGCAGGGTCAGCATCGTGGTTTACGATGATAAAGACAGGCTCCTCTCCTCTACGGCGCCCAGCTCCGTCACCGGCGTTGATGCAGCCACTTACTATACTTACGGTGTGCTGGGTAATATGTCGACCGTTACCGATACTGCGGGACGGGTAACGCGCTATAAATACGATTCTCTCGGCCGCATGGTGCAGCTTATCGGTCCAAATGAGGAAAGGGCCACTTACGTTTATAACGCAAATGGTTCCGTCGAGTCCGTTATTGATGCCGAAGGGAATAAAACGAGTTATACCTACACCAACCTGGGCCAGCAGAAGTCGATCATCGACGCTCTCAATAATGCCACCTTCATGAGTTACAGCGCTGCCGGCTGCGGCAACTGCAGCGGTGGGGTGGACAAGCTGACCCAGGTTACTGATGCCAACGGTAAGGCCACCTCTTATACTTACGACAAGCTGGGCAGACTGCTGACCGAAAGGGATGCCACAGGCTTGCAAAAGCGTTTCAGTTACCATTCTAACCGCTATGAATACACCAAAACCGATGCCGATGGAATTGCCATTACCTACGTTAATGACTACATGGACCGCCTCATCGAGAAGAAGGTGGATGGCGTAACGAAAGAAACCTACAGCTACTACATTAACGGCTGGCGTCATACAGCAAGTAAGGACGACCTTACTTACACCTATACCTATTACGCCGATGGGCAGGTCCGCACTGTGGCCGACGGTACGAGAACCATTACTTATACATACGACTTGGTAGGCAATAAAACTTCCATGAATGTGAGTGGTCTTTCAGAGGCCGTTAGTGTGGGTTACAGCTATACCGATGCATACCAGCCGGACACGATCACTGCAACAGGGGCAGGCATGTTCGATTACGACTACAACGTTGACGGCAGCAGGGAGAGCCTCAGCTATCCCAACACTGTATTTTCCAACTACAGCTACGACGCTTTGGGAAGGCTTGTTGGGATAACGAACGGCGTGGCAGACAGCAGTTACAGCCACTATCCCTCAGGTAACCGAAAGTCTCACACAAAGGATGACGGCACGGTAGTGAGCTACGAATACGACGACCTTTATCGCCTTAAGTTTGTTGCTTATTCATCTGACGCAGGTAAGCTGGCTCAGTTTGAGAATTACAGCTACGACGCCATAGGCAACAGGCTTGCCCATGATAAGGTGATCTTCAGCATCTATTCTGGTCAGCAGAAGCAAATTGGTGCATCCAGTTATGACTATGACTATGAAAATCGTCTTGTGAGGGTGAAACGCAGCTTTGATAATTCATCGACGGTGGTTACCTATGATTACGACGTATTCGGCAGGAGAGTGGGGCGTACCGTGGCGACGGACGGTGTGCAGACGGCCAGTGTGCGTTACTTCTACGACAACGAGGATATTATTGCCGAGCTTGACGGTGCTGGGAACGTTTTAAAAGTTTTCGTTCACGGACCCGGGATAGACGAACCGCTGGCGGTAAAAGATGTGGCTTCAGGCAACTGGTATTATTATCATGCCGATGGCTTGGGGTCTGTGCTTAAGCTGACCGATGCCTCGGGTACTCCGGTGGCAGGTTACAGCTTTGGTTATGATTCCTTTGGTAATCTTGTTAAGGGGACGCTTGACAGGAACTATACCTATACGGGCAGGGAGTGGGATGAAGAGGTGGGGCTTTATTATTATCGGGCCAGGTTCTATGATCCGGAGGTGGGGAGGTTTATCTCCAAGGATCCTCTTGGTTTTGATGGGGGGGATTATAATCTTTATTCTTATGTGGGGCAGAATCCGGTGAATAAAATAGATCCATTAGGTCTATTTGAAATTTCTGGAATTTGCCGTTATATTTCTGGTGGAGAAGTATTTGGTGTTGGTGTACTAAGATGTAAAGTTTGGACTGATTGTCGTCCTGATAACACAAGGGAAAAAGGTGAAGTGGTAGCTATTTTAGCAGGGGCAACAGCAGGCCTACCAATATCAGTTACATATTTTAATATAAAACAAAAATGTAATGATCTTGGTAATCCTAGATTATCTGTATTAGAAGGGAATGCTTATTTAGGGTCTGCAAGTGCTGCGATTGGTTTTGGTTCAGCTGAAACACAATTGAACTTAGGTAGTACTTATTCTTTTTCTAATGGTTATCAAGCTGGGATTGACGCTAGTGTTGATGTTTTTGCAGGTTATTCATATCTTGATGGACCAGTAGAAACAAGTTGTTGTCCATATAAATAAAGGGAAATGGAATATTATATGAAAGTAAATAGCATATATGTAGATATCATATATTTTTTCACAATATTATTATTGATAGTCTTAATTATATGGGATGTAAATTTTATTCTTGTTGTTTCCCCTATCTTACTTTTTATCATAGGGTTATCACTAGTATTCAGTCGAAGGTTCAAAAATAAATTTTTTTTCGAAAATTTTTTCTACTGGATTAGTTGTAATTTATTCCTACCAAGGTACAAATATAATTATATGGTTTGGGGGATTTTGTTTATTTTCCTTGGAATAACATCTATTTTTTATAGTGCGAAAATATCAGTAGAAAAAACAAACGATATATTGCCCTCTATCAATGATTATCATGGATGGTGGTATAAAGATCCAGTGTTATGGATAGTCATAATGCTATTAATAGGGATAGGGCTCTATCGAAGTAAAAGAAAATAAGAGGAAAAAGAAAGAATAAGGGGTCAGGTCTACGCAGGTTGTCCGAGAACTCCCCATGTTTAACCCAAAGGGAAGTAATAACCGGTACGTAATGCGCTCAATCTTGACCGTCATTATGCTATAATAAAGCCTATGAAACAACCT
>JAOUBX010000147.1 GCA_029860075.1 Deltaproteobacteria bacterium
TGCAACGCCTGCATTTGATCCTTTCGGATTGGGAGCGGCGGCCCGCGCAACGCCTGCATTTGATCCTTTCGGATTGGGAGCGGCGGCCCGCGCCACGCCCGCATTTAACCCTTTCGGATTGGGAGCGGCGGCCCGCGCCACGCCTACGACAGCGGAAGAAACAGCCAGCGCTAAAAGCTCTTGTTGCAGTGGTTTGCAGGTAGAGGATGAAGAGGGAAATCCTACAACCTGGAAGCCGGGTGATGTACTGGTTCCACTGCTAAAAACCAGAACAATCGAGGTTCCGGTTCTGGTTTATCGAAAAGTGAAGAAAGAAGATGCAGGAAAGTTTCCTGCAGAAGACATCGGCGGGACAGGTAAGCGTAAAAAATAAAAGCAGGATCAAAAAACAGGCTCAACAATCCGCTCTCTTGTCACAAGGGATATGTTCATTTATAATGGAAAAATATTCATCTTCACCGAGTTTAAGGTAAATCTATAATAAGATGACGACATTTTCCAACATATCCTTTTACCGAAAAGTCCCTTACTTTGAGAGCTTCAGCGGAAATATGAGGAGCAAGGAAGGTTGAAAGCCGATCTTGTAATCCTCATCTGTTCCAGCGCGGAGTGGCGGATTGTATTGGAATTCTTCCCACAAACCGAGTTGGAAAAGTCACCTTTTGGCGAATTCTTCAAATATGAATTAAAGGCTCGTCCTGTGGTTTTTCTTCATAGCGGTTATGGAAAAATTGCAGCGGCAGCTTCTACTCAGTATATCATTGATCATTTTAAGCCGAAATTACTCGTTAATCTCGGCACCTGTGGCGGCTTTGAGGGAAAAGTTGAGTTGGGGCAGATCCTTCTGGCCCAACGGACCGTTGTCTATGATATTTTAGAGCGAATGCTCGATGCCGATGCGGCTATTGCAGAACATTCCAGCCAACTGGATTTGACCTTTATTGAAGCGCCCTTTCCCCTTACTGTCCACCTTGCTACACTTGCTTCAGCCGATCGCGACCTTGTTCCCGGAGAGATAGCCGACCTGAAAACCAGGTACAAGGCTGTTGCAGGAGACTGGGAATCCGGGGCCATTGCTTATGTGGCATCAAGAAACGGAGTGCCGTGCCTGATTTTACGGGGCGTAACGGATATCACCGGTCCCAACAAAGGAGAAACTGATGGAAATTTTGAGCTTTTTGCCGAGCGGACAAAACCTATTATGAGGCGTCTTTTAAATTCACTTAACAGTTGGATTGAACAAGTAAAAATATTATTTTAAGTTGAGTCGGATTCTTCGATTAAATGAGGCGAATATTGGGTATAGTGAATCACCGCCGGCTTGATTTTGTTAACCGCTCAAAGTGGTATATTGAAAATAATTTTGACCACCTAAAGGTGGTTACCCTTTATTAAAATTTCGCAAACTTCCCTATATATTTAAACCAACTCATCCTTCCATGAGGCGGCAATTTGCTTAAGGCAACATTTTGTTGTTCCGGCGTGCCGTCCATGGCCGGAAGGTTCTTCTTCTTTCTCTCTTCATATTTTCCTTTCATCGCTATTTTAACGGCCCTTAATGACTGCTCGTTGGCAGTTCCGAATACATTTCTCACATCATTCTCGACATCGCTTTTTAAATTTTTATTAATATTCTCCAACCGTGTTTTAAATCCCGGATTCTTTTCCGCAAATTTATCCAGTTCCGTCATGTAAAACTGGGTTGATGCTCTCCCTCCTGCTGAATCAAGGCGTGCCTGCATTTTCTTTCTCATGCCGGAATCATTCATTAACGTATTAATTTCATCTTCCGACATACGCCCCGTATCCTTTCCTTCTTCTTCCAACATGTCTTTCAATAAATCAACCCGCTCTTCATATTCAAGTTGTTCGATTTTCTTACCCTTGTTTTTTCTGATATAATCATTCATCTCTTGCTCTATTCCTTCTCTAACTTTCTCACCGTAATGCGCCCTGTATTGATCAATATTCTCGTCACCACTTTTTCTTATATGGGTTTCATTATGAATTAATATGGCTGTTAAATTACCACCTGTTTTCATTTCAGCGCCGGCTTCTTCGCGCACTTTTTTCCAATCTTCAAAAGCGCTTTGATTAATTACTGTATCAGGAATATTATGCAATACTCTATTTGTCCATTTCATTAAACCTTTAGGCGGCACATGGTGTGGATTATAGCCTGTCTCACCTCTCAACGCATTATATGTCCCCACTTTTGGCGCTTCTCCACTGTCATTCATTAAAAGCTGGGCCAACGTATTTATTTTTTCCAATAACTTTGCTTCATCCTTTTCTACAGCTTCAGCAGAACCCTTTTCAGCATCAACGGAAGTCTTTCTTCCCATACTTATGATTTCACTTTTCAGCTTTTCAGCTTTTCCTTTATCCCTGGCTGAGAGCGTGTTAATTTTATTAAATGGCGCTTCATTCAAGAACAAGGTTTCCAGGGGCCCTTCATGGGATGCGACCATTACCTTTGCGTTCTTGCCTTTCTTTTCAACCCATAAACTGTGCGGCTTATTGCCGGCCTTAAATTTTTTCTTGCTCCCAAAAAGCCCTTCCTTAACAGCTGCAACCCCCTTTTTTACTTTCCCGAAAAGACTCTTTGCCTTCGTCACAATCCATCCTATGACCTTGTCCAGGGCATTATCTATGGGCCTGCGTATCTTTGTAATTACCTTCTTGATCTTGCCGGAAATGCCACCGAGGCCGATAAGCCGGGCGAGGAACCCGAGAATTACGGGAATAGTGCGGGCCATCGTTTTTTCGATCCAGTTGGCCGCTTTTCCAATCTTCCCGTAAGCAATGGGGGCAATAGAGTTAAAAACGGCCTGCACAACAGCGGCGATCTGCTTGGCCCGCTCAATGAAGAACATGACCGTGTTGTAAATGGCCAGGGCTGCCTGAATAATGGCGCCCACGGGATTGAACATGGTGGCGAGTTTCGTTACGGCAGACATGACGATCTTGGTAATAACCCAATCCCTGATCGCGCCGATAACGGCATCCCTGATTTCTGCCGCCTTTTCCTTGATCCTCTCCCAGAGCGCAATAGGTCCCTTTGTGACCAAATCTTTCAGAAAGGAAACTGCCGTCTCCATGTACGAAACGATCTGCTCCCCCCTGGGTCCCAGCTTTTTGACGACCTTTTGTCTGATTCGCGCATAAGTGAGTCCCAGCACCTGAAGGATCAGGTGGATAATTCCCTTGAGGTCCCACTTCTCGGGCAGCTGAATACCTGCCCCCTCCATAGCGCCCATGAGCCAGCCCATAAGTCCCGCTTTAAGATGTTTCCAGATGTTGTCCTTGAACTGGAAGAATCCCTTCTTAAGCGCCGAAAAGAGGTTGCCGATAAAACCGATGGGGTCCGTGGCTATCTTCATGACAACATTCTTCCCCTTGTTGATGATCCCCATGATCTTCTTGACGGGGGCGCCGACGAGAATCAAAAAACCCTCAAGAATCAGCAGCGGCATCCTGGTCATTATCTGCCATCCCACTTTGAGCGCCCTGCCTGCCAGGGAACCGAGAAAGCTGACAAACATTCCTGCCGCCTTGCTCCAGGTAAAAGGATTAATAGAGACGACGGACCATATCTTCTTTATGGACCCGACAATAAAACTTCCCGTCAGATTGGCGGCCTTGAAGGAGTCCTTAACGAGCTTAACCGCCTTGCCGACTATATTGGCCTTCATCAACTGGTCATATGTTTTTTCCTTTCCAATAAGGGAGAAAACAGCTCTCAGAAAACCGCCTTTCGATTTCACCTTAGCCCCGCTGATGGGGTCTTTACCCAAAAGGGCGGCAATGAAACTGTATCCCGGAATGTGGCGGACTTTACCGGCTATAAAGTTCTTGGCTTTTTGCAGGAAGTTGCCGATGCCCCTGGCGATTGCCGATCCGACCTTCTTCACCCCTTTCCAGGCGGATTTGGCTGTCTTCTTTACCCACCCCCAAATACCTTGCACAGCGGGAGCATGACCTGTCTGTGATAGGGAGACGGGCGAAGCTTTCCGTGCTATGCCGGGATTCTGCTGCACCACATGGGTCAGTTCGTGGGCAATGAGCTTTTTCCCATCGGACGACCCGGGCGAGTAATGGCCCTGCTTGAAGACAATATTGTTTTTATGGGTAAAGGCCCTGGCATTGATCGATGAAGCCATACTATCGGCCCGGCTGTCGGTATGGACACGGACATTCCCGAAATCATAACCGAAGCGTGGTTCCATGAAAGACCGGGTATCATCGGGAAGCGCCTGACCACCCTGAATGTTTTTGATAGAGCTTTCGGCCGATGGCGAAACAGAAGGCCCCCCGGCGGAATCACGCTTCCCTTGCGCCAGCGATTTGGCCTGAGCCTCCTCTTTTTCCTCTTCAGGCTGGCGCTGCAGCAGCTTCCCCCGAACAGGCTCTTCTTCCTCTTTCTCTTCCGCCTCACGCTGGAGGAATTTGGGCTGTGCCTCTTCTTCTTTTTCCTCTTCGGGCTGGCGCTGCAGCAGCTTCCCCTGAACAGGCTCTTCTTCCTCTTTCTCTTCCGCCTCACGCTGGAGGGATTTGGGCTGTGCCTCTTCTCCTTTTTCCGCTTCGGGCTGGCGCTGCAGCAGCTTCCCCTGGACAGGCTCTTCTTCTTCTTTTTCCTCTTCGGGCTGGCGCTGCAGCAGCTTCCCCTGGACAGGCTCTTCTTCTTCTTTTTCCTCTTCGTGCTGGCG
>JAOUBX010000148.1 GCA_029860075.1 Deltaproteobacteria bacterium
ACACCGATAGGAGGGGCCAGTGACAGTGTAAATATAGATTTTGTTGAGCCGCCTGTTCAGGTGACGCTCTCGCTGAGTAATACCAATATAGCAGCAGACGGATTAGATTCGGCGACGATTACGGCGCTTGTCCAGGATACAAACGGTTATGCCGTTGTCGATGGTTTTAATGTTAATTTTGTGACGACAGCCGGAAGTCTGAGCGCCGCTGATGTGCCTACTGCTAGTGGTATTGCCACGACGACGATAACCTCGGATACGATATTGAGGGACGGTGTTACAAACCCCATCGTTACCATTACGGCAACGAGTGGATTGATTGTGAGTACGACGGATATACCATTTAGTCCCGGTCCGCCCTTTAGCCTGGCGCTATCGGCCAGTCCGACAACAATTATTGCAAATGGATTCGAAAAAACTATTGTCAGCGCGCTCGTAAGGGATGAGAGTAACAACCCGGTAAAGGATAATCTTTATGTTACATTCTCTATAAATAGCACTATCTATGGTACATACCCCAATGGAACAGGAACGAGTGATCCTGTTCCTACTTCAGCAGGTTATGCGACAATAGAATTGACATCGGGAACTACACCAGGAACACCAACACTAACAGCTCGAATTGGTGCAAAAACTGCGACATATAATGGCCTTACGCTTAACGCCGATTTGACACCGCCTAGTGTGCTTGCCGGCTATTCACCGGCAGATCTGGCAACCGACGTTCCGAAAAATACACTGATTACGGCAACATTCTCTGAAGACGTTCAACAGGCGACTGTAGAAAATGATGCAAATATTACTGTCTTTGAAAATGGTTCGTCTGTTTTGAAGACTATTGTTTATAATGCAGCAACAAGAACAGTTTCTATCGATCCTCAGGACTTTGTTGATGGAGCTGCTGTCACCGTGCAATTTGACGCCGGTATTACAGACCTTGTCGGATTGCCTCTGACACCAAGTCCTTTCACCTGGTCATTCACAGTCGAATCGGTTTCAGTCGGCGCACCTGCTTCTATGACGATTTCAGCTTCCAAAGACCTGATAATTAGCGATAATACGGATACTGCTGCTGTAACTGCGGTAGTAAAGGATTCCGGTGGTGGCAATGTAATTGATGGTACGCAGATACAGTTCTCATCTTCACTTGTTGATGTTGATCTAGGCTCTGGTTCCGGTGTTCCTGTTATTGTCGGTACTGTTGGTGGGCAGGCATCAGTGAACATCAGGTCTGCAGTAAACGGGCTTGCTTCAATAACTGCTGCCGCAGTGTCAGCACCTGCCGTCAATGCGGCGTATGGCGTTGAATTTGTAGAGCCGCCCTTCCAGTTGACAGTTGTGCCTGCCGTTGCCTCCATACCGGCTGATGGACTCAGTACAACTACAATTACGGCAACGGTAAACGATCAGTATGCTAATGCTGTTGCCAATGGTCTGTTTGTCAATTTCTCAACAAGTCATGGAAGTCTGGATTCCAACTCTGTGTCCACTGTCAGCGGTCAATCTACTGTTACGATCACATCAACAACATTTAGAAACTATAGTGTTTTTATTACCGCCAATGTAGCAGGCACGGCACTTACAAAAACGACACAGATTTCATTTAAGCCCGGACCTCCCAATGCGGTTACCTTCAATGCAAGTGACCTTGTTATCGCGGCAAATGGCGCTGACACATCAACTATTACGGCAACATTTGTTGATGATGACGGTAACAGGGTAAAGGATGGAATCACTGTAACCTTTGAAACGACTGACGGCACCTTCTCTAATGGTTTGCAGGTAATTACTGCTACTACTCTGGGAGGAGATGCCTCTGCAGATTTGACATCGACTGTATCGATTGTTGATATAATCCCCACGATTACAGCAACAGCCGGTGCGGCAACGGGTACGTTTAACGGTATAACCATGTCTGCCGACCTTACGCCACCTGTACCATTGACGGCATCTCCACTTGCCGGTTCTGTCGGGGCATCTTTAACGAATCCTTTGTCGGTCGAATTTAGTGAGAATATGAACCCTTCAACCATTACTACGGGATCATTTATTGTTGTTGGTTCTATTACGGGAGTTGTTACTGGAACTGTTTCCTATGATGCCGTGACAAGGGTTGCTACATTTACTCCAACGGTGACCTATCAAAGTAACGAGACTATTACGGGAACGATTTTAACTACAGCAACCGATCTTGCCGGTAACGGGTTGGCTTCAAACTTTGTCTGGACCTTTACAACGACGGAAACCATTGCGCCGGCTGTGCCGACAGGGCTTCAGGCTATTGCCTTTAACGGGTCTGTCGGACTGAGCTGGAATGCAAATACGGAACCTGATATGGATGGCTACAACATTAGCAGAAGTATCACATCGGGTGGCGGTTTTTCTGTCATCGATACTGTATTTGCGCCTCTGTCAAGCTATACAGATACGACAGTCACCAATGAAACGACTTACTATTATTACATTACGGCCTTTGACCAGCTGGGTAATGAAAGTACTCAAAGTGCCGAGGTTTCGGCTACTCCCAGCGCGGAAACGGCTCCGGTGCCGCCTGTTAATTTAGCCGGCGCCGCCGGCAATATGCAGGTAACGCTTACCTGGGACGCCAATACGGAGACGGACCTCGATGGATATAATGTCTATGTAAGCACTATCCCTGGAACTTATGGCGCTCCTGATAATGGAGGCATCCTTGTAACGGGAACAACTTATACGGTGACGGGCCTGCCTAACGGTGTGCCTCATTACTTTGTTATCACAGCCGTCGATACGGTCCCTCTGGAAAGTGTGACTTCAAACCAAATATCGGTTACTCCCCGGTATAATGTGGCGGACCTTGACGTTGACAACGATGTTGACGGCGGTGATCTGGCTATTTTCGGTCTTGCCTTTGGAATGATTTCTACAAATCCCTTATGGAATGACCCCAACGGTTGTGGTGTGGGAATACCATGCTCTCTTGCCGATTTTGATGGCAGCGGCAGGGTTGATGGCGCTGATCTAATGGTACTGGTTAGAAATTTTGGAATATAGGCAACTTATATCTTATAAGGAGCAAGCTATGAAAATAATAATGCATATTAAAACAATGCTGATAATGGTTTTCCTGCCATGCTTGCTGATTTCATGCGGTGGCGGTGGTGGTGGAAATCCCGTTGCACCTGGTGGTGGCGGGGTCGGCCAAGCTGTTACAGTATCTAATAACAATCCAGCTCCTGGTTCCACCTTCACGGTAACAATCGCTGTGCAGAATGAAGTTGATCTGGAAGGAGCTACCTATGAGTTGAGTTATAATCACAGTGTTATAGAAGTAGATTATGTGTTCGATGTAAGTGAAGGGGTTGCCAGCGGTGGGGCTTTGGCTGGTTCAGTGGTAGAATTTGCCGGTGGAACAAATAATCTGTTGGTTTCATTTTTTAAAAATCCACCTGATACTGGATCAACATTTACCGGCAGTGGAACAATGTGTGTAATCACTTTCGAGGCAGTAGGGTCAGGGTCTACAACGATCAGTTTTAGTAATATAGATACCGAGTATTATTATGGTGATGGGAGCAGCAGAATCCCGCTCCTGTTATCACAATCGATAACGGTACCCTAATTTAATTTATTGATTCAAGTAAAGGAGGTTTATTAATGCTACAGAAACTATTGCTTTCCCTTATTATAGTTTCCATAACTGCAATCGCTTTGTTAGGTTGTCAGAAAAATGAAACAACGGTGGCGCCCTATGGGTCGGGTATTGTGACAAATCCGACAGAGTGGGCTTATTCAGTACATTCATCAGCTCTGCATGACTCTCAAAAATTCTATATTAATATATTTGTACTTGATGAAAACGGCGTTCCTCAAAATAATCAGGACTTATTTTTTTACTGTGACCAGTGTGAAGGAGGAATGGTGACATTAGCGGATAATAAAGAAAAACCTATCAATGTGAGTGCCAGCGCCGGAGATGTCCATGGCACAACGGGGAATTTTGGAAATTATATTTTATGGGTTAATTATATAACAGGCGGTGGGATTAATTATACGACCGAAATAAGAATTACATCAGGCACTAATGATGCCTTTGTTGAATTAGCTGTCGATGATGATTTCACTTGATTTATTGAAAGAGCTATGCTTCTATTTGACGGTGCCTTCCGGCGAATGAGTTATTTGATTGCTTTTTTTTTCAATATGTTAATATATTAAAATCTCTTTTTTGAATATGGAAATTACAACCAATACCATAGCCGAGCTTTACATCAAACAGGGCTACCCGGAAAAGGCGATGGACATATACAGGGCCATTCTGGAACTGGACCCTGATAATGCTACTGCCAAGGAAAAGCTTGGTAAACTTGAGGCGGAAATGAGTGGAGAAGGGGCCCCTTCAGCTGTTGAAGAGGCTTCTTTCCCTGATATTTCTCATTCTTCACCGGCAACGGCAGAAAGTCCCCCCGTTGCCAATGATGTTCATGCCCAGATAGACAGGCTCGAAGGCTGGCTTGGCACAATCTCGCAGGCAGGACGGAGAGCCTGATGGATTTTAATGAAATTGTAGCCAATATCGTCAATTCAGCCGAAGGAAGCCTTGCAGCAGTGATTATGGATAAGGATGGTATTCCCCTTGCTGAATTCAAAAAGCCTGATACTCATGTCGATATC
>JAOUBX010000149.1 GCA_029860075.1 Deltaproteobacteria bacterium
GCCGGTTATAGTCGTAGATATACTTGATCGATTTCGAATCGGCTCTCAGGTTAGGCGTTATTTTCCCGGTGAGATTGCCTGCCTCATCATATTTGTATTCTACATTGCCCGTGTCGGGGTTGTCTACATAGTTGCAAGCCTGACCCTGACCCCTTTTCTCTTAATTGTCGTGTCTATTTAATTCTTGATTCTTACACCCGATATTATCTGTTTGAGTAATTTACCATCCGTAAATATCTGAAACAACAACGTCCCCAATATAAATATTAATTACACTTTCATCTACAGGCTTCATTGAAATTGAATTTATAGCAAAGATACTAGGATTATTAACTACATTAAAATATCTAGAATGATAAAAATATCTTATACCCTCCAATTTGCACCCGACACATGCATAATAAATCTGATTATCTTCATATATAATTTCATTCCAATCAACTATGGCATTATCGCCTTCTTTATAATCCCTTAGCCATGCTTCAAGACTAGATTTCTCTTTTACACCTTCCCCCCTCCAAGAAGTAAATATACCTTCCCATTCATCAAACTTAAATTTTTTCTTTTTAATTAGCAAATCATACAAATGTGGTTTAACTTTTAGACTATCGATATACTCTAGTTTTACCCTTTTGTAATCAAGAAAACCTACAAGTATTAAAACAATTATTAATAGAAGTACAAAAAGTATATTGTATCTTATTAAAGATATTTTCTTCATTGTTTCGGAAATTTAACAGGTTTAAAGCTATGTGGAAACAGCAATAAAGTGCGTCCACTGGGTATTACTTCTGATGAATTTTCATTCCTATATTTTATACAATATGGGTAAGAATAGGTATTAACAATAAACGGTAACAATAAACGGGACGGTTCTCTTTTAGGCTTCCCTTTATAATAAAGGACCAGTTATATGTAGATATATCAATAGGTTATAGAATCTCATTTCCTTAAAAAGAGAACCGTCCCGTTTTCTCCGTTTTCTCCTTTTAACTATAGCCCTTTTTTACCCCTTCTAAATAGCTTCGCTTTGTGCTACATAACTAAACAGGCAGAGAAGTCCGGATAAAGCCAAACTCTCCTTAAGGTGGGGACGGAAAGCGAAGAATATTTTTTTCATGATAGCCGGGTTAATGAAGGGTAAGCTTTTTACGAGTTCGGCTTTTATGTCTGAAGTATCTCACGCTAAAGAGGAGGTGATTGTATGAATAGCATATCCTGAATATAAACAGTAATGGTGCAGATAACAGCATGCATGTTTTAGCAACTCAGTGGGTAACATAAGATTTCTAAAGCAGGTCTTATAAAAGAGGGTAATAATTAAAATGATGTCTTTGTATAAAACAAAACACATGAAAATCAAATTTTCATCACTAAACTGCGAAATCTCAAAGAGGGAAGTCATGAGGAATACGAGTTTGCTGTTAATTATTAGTCTGTTGATTATCTCGTTACTATTAGGCTGTTCAATGAAAAGTGCAGCAGCGGAGACCTCATTCATCTCCATAAACACAGACATGACGCGGTATGTAGAAGGAGAAACGATCAAGCTAATGGTTTCAAATAGAAGTGATATTCCTGTCTGGTATATAGGCTATCCTCAGCGTGAATTGGTTTTCTGGGAGATTGAAAGGGCTGAAGACGATGGTTGGCGCAGGCTGGGTTTTCGTTTGCCACTGATTGAGGAAGGTAGAGAGGTTTGCCGAATAGCAATGTATGAGCGCCCCATTGGTGTTGTAAGGGATCTTAAGCCACACTCGGACCTTCTTTATGAATGGAACCAAAAGATATGCCTGATCAAGATAGTAACCGAGTCAACCGAACCTGAGATGATCAAACGAGGTAGATACAGATTTATAATGCGCTATAGTTTGGACACAGTGAAATCAGAGAACATAGCGACTGAACCATGGAAAAGGCCTATTGAACTAGGCCAGACAAAAGTAGTCTACTCCAATGAATTTGTCTTGGAGTAAACGGCATGAACTCACAAAAATTAATCTTTAGTAAAAATCAGTATTTTGACGAGCATTCGTCAAAGGAGGGGGGAATTATGAGACGTGTATCTATGGGACTAACAGTGTTAGTCCTTATGGCGATTATGTTTTTAACTACAGGAGTCCCAACCGTTCAGGCTACGGTTGAAGAAGATTGGCCGGCCGGCACAGCGAACACTTGCAGAAATTCAGATGATTTTTTCCTGAACTTTGAAACCGGAATCGACGAGATTGAAATAGAAAGCACCATTCCCAGCATGGAATTTACCACGACCGGCTCACTGAACTGGAAATATGGCGATATTCGCACAGAAAAGTATAACGTCTACCCTTATGGTCACGCAGGGTATGAAACCAACGGCAATTTCTTCGCATGGCTGGGTACACTTGGAGACCAAGGACGGATTGACTTCCTTGGAGGAGGAGCGAGTTATGCTTCCATTCTTGTCAGCACGGGTTCCGGTCTTACTTTGGATGCCTATGACAGTGATGACACATTAATAGCTACTAGTGGCTGGGCTGGCAGCAATACCAGTACAAGGACTTTTACCCGGCTGACCGTTGAAGCTCCCGCAGGAGAAACTATTGCTTATGTTATGGTCCATGATACGGGTAACTTCTGGCTCATGGATGATCTTTGCACAGATGCCAATAAGGCCGTTATCCCTGTACCTACGAGAGGTATTGGAAGCCATACCGACAGGATTGATATCATATTCGTGCCCGATGAGGACTATGGAGCACCAGCAGATATCGATACATGGTTGCCGAACTTTATCGACGACATTCAAGATCAGATTGATCAAAGACTGGATGCAGCGGCTCCGGTAACTGGCAATCTCGACAGCTTTAATTTCTACTACACTAGAGTGCAGGGAGATTCAGTTTTCCCTAACCACAATCTTCCAGCCGACATAACTCGAGTTGCCCCCTGGTCGGATGCTTACGTCATCTTACATACCGCCACGTTCGGTGATTGGACACTTTGGGGCCCACCGGTTGCATTGAGCGCTGAAGGGGCCGTAGGGAGATCATTTATTCATGAAGCCGGCCACGGGCTATTTGGGCTAGCGGATGAATACGATGACGCTCCTGCATGTGCAACAGCTCGTTTCGAGCCAAATCCAAATCCAAATGTTTGGGATGCTGAAGCCGATTGTCGGGCTGATGTAACCGGTGAAGGATGGGGAGACCCTGATGATTGCTGGATGTTCACAACCTGTACTAGTGATTGGTGGAAATTTACTACTACCCGCTTCATTATGGATGACGGAACTCAATTTGCCAATGGATGGGGGCAACCATCTTCAAGAAGAATTCAAGCGATCCTGGATAGCAACCCGGGTACCGCACCAGCAGGAGAAGGACCTTCTGGGGAAGCAGAGAAATCGATATGGTTAAATATGCAGGTATCAGCGGGAGTGTTCAGTCTGTTGGAGGAGAGTTATGTAGTGGCTGATCCCCCTGGCAATCATCACGGTGACACATTTAGAATAAAAGTTTTTTCCAACGGTAATGCAGAACTGGAAAATTTTGGAATCCACGATCCGAGAATTGTACAAGCTGAACAGGGTAATGAAGGACCAGCATGGCGAGATGAAGCGAATTTCCAATTGGTAGTGCCGTATTTTGAATATTGTGGAAGAGTTGACTTAATTGATTCTGCAACTGGCAACGTTGAGCTGTCGGTAGACATATCCCAATATGCAACAATTATGGCGCCAGTAGCTGTGTGCAAGGATATAGAAGTGGCCTTGGATGAAAACGGAGAAGCTACTATTTCTGCCGGTGATGTTGACAATGGATCCTATGACCCTGAAGGTGGTGTCATCGAACTTAGTTTAAATAAATCAGATTTTACCTGTGCCGATCTGGGAGAGAACAGCGTCACACTAACTGTAATAGATGAGGAAGGTGCTCCTGCTGCCTGTACTGCAGTTGTAACAGTGATAGATAACATTCCGCCGGAGATTCAGTGTAACGCGCCAGTTACAATTACTCCTCCAGACGCTCCTGTTTCTTTTTCTGCAACGGCAACTGATAACTGTGCTGGTAACCCGTCTGTTGGAATTACCGGTTACGACTGCTTTAAGTTCACGAAGAAGGGAAAGAGAATCGACAAGACAGAGTCATGTATTGTTGAGGTATCTGGTAATACCGTAAACATTGCAAATTCAGGCGGAGTAAATGACAATATTCCCTGGACGGTACGTGCAAATGATAACTCAGGTAATGTTGCTGAGTCTATGTGTTCTGTTCTGGTAGTGAATCCTCATCAACCGTAAGGCAGTTCAATTATATCAATCTTACAAAGAGGGGCTTGCTGGTTATACCAAGCCCCTCTTTGTTTTCTCAGATTAATCATTAATTAATACAATTGCAGCAACACCGAATGAATCTGGAATACATTTACTGCTTGTTACGTCATTCTGTAATTTGTAAGGAAGAATCCCTTCAAAATCAACGTCCATAATTGGATAAAAGTAAGAAAAGGGGACAGATTTATTCGAACAGTATTGGGACACATCCGAATGGCACTAAGTTAAGCACTTTTATTATGAAAACGGCACTGGCCAAGCCTCTACTATTAACAGGGCAACTTGAATTGTTGCATCCC
>JAOUBX010000150.1 GCA_029860075.1 Deltaproteobacteria bacterium
CCGAGACATGCACCAGGCTGACTGATCGATTTCTGTTTTTGTTGTTTCACCTTTTCAGGTAATATCTGCTGGCTGAACGAGGCTTTTTAGGAGGGTTATGTAAATGGAAATTGGGGAATAAAGAAGTATAATTTTTCATACCCTGTTATACCCTTTTGCCTTTATATTCACTGCTCTTTTTCTATGATAAAGGTGCTTAACCTAGTGCCATTCGGATGTGTCCCTGTTAATTAGAGGTGTTACCACTTCAGGCCTAAACTAATGACTTCACCTTCACCTTTCTGCTAATATCAGGCCATGGACCCTTCTGTTACAGCAGAAAGCTACCTTGCCCTTTTCGGCGTCAGTTTTCTTGCCGCCACCCTATTTCCACTCGGATCGGAGTGGCTCCTTGCCGCCATGATCATATCGGGGAGCAGCGTCCCTTTTTCAATTGCCGTCGCCTCTTCAGGCAATTACCTGGGTGGAGTTACAACTTATTTGATCGGTTTGTACGGGGGCGCTTTTTTGATCCGCAGGGTAATCGGTATCAGTGAAGCAAAGGAGGAAAGAGCCAGAAGGGGTTACGAGAAATATGGCGCCTGGACGCTCCTTCTTTCCTGGGTGCCTGTAGTGGGCGATCCCATCTGCCTTGCAGGAGGCATGATGAAGACAGGGTTCATCCGTTTTTCATTGCTCGTTCTTACGGGCAAGCTTGCCCGCTATACTTTTGTTGCCCTGATTGCAAAAGAGGGAATAGAATTAATGAAGTGAGCAGAAGCAGACCAACTGTTTGATGGGTGAGGATGACAGCTTTATCTTCATTTCAAAGCTGTGCCTGGCTGATTGTACCGTTCCATGAGCTCTTCGTCTGTAATTTTACTTCTCATTATAGATAATCGCTGCTAATTTATTATACGCATGGTCTGCTTCTTTTGTGACATAAGGGAGTGACTTTAGTTCAAAGAGTTACTTTTCCCTGGCTCAAAAATTTATTTTTCACCCTTTGTCACAAAAGCTTCTTCCCTTGCGTAAACTATATCAAAAACCCAAAAAAGGAGTTTAAAACATGAAAAGAATCATCACAGCTTCAGCAATTGCACTATCCCTTACCCTCGCTGCTTCCGTCCGGGCACAGGAAGACCATTCCTCACACAGCAAACATGCCGTAGAAGATGCAGCGCCTGCGGAAAGTGCGGTCAAACATGAGATGAGGCTCCTCGATGCAGCCTACAAGAACCTCATCGACGCCATTCTGCTGGACACACCCGAAGCGATAGAGCCGCCCTTCCACAAGGTGCACAGGGCAAAGATGGCGACAGAAAAAGCGCTCCACGACGGCAAGGTAAAACTCCCAAAAAACGGAGACAAGCTGGATGAATTTGTTGAGATGGATGAGGCCTTTCACGGAAAGCTGAAGAAGCTGCTCGGCGCGGCAAGAAAGAAGGACCGCAAGGGGATTCAGAAGTCCGCCCACGAGATCCTCGACGGCTGCGTCCAGTGCCACTCCAGGTTCAGAAACTAAAGCCTGAAGGGGTGGTAAACACTTTTTTTGACCGGAAAAGGTCGCAGTTAATTGTTTCAACCACCCCTAACCCCTCCTTATCAAGAAGGGGAATATTTGGTGATTATTTTGATTCAGTTTAACAGGATAGGGGGTTAATAAGGCAGGGAAGAATAAGTCCCCAAAAGGCCCTTGTTCAACCCAAAGATAGGTAACACTTTAACCTATGGACATGGGTAACACTTTTTTGACCGGATTTAAACAGACCAAGGCGCGAAGCGACGTTTCCACCACTTGCGTCGGTTATATTTTCAAACCATCACTTAGAGTCAGGCCCCTCTTTTTCGGGATACTCTGATTTCGTTGTATAGTTTCTAAATTCTTCATCTTCCAACAGCGCTAATTCCTGAAAGGTTTCAGGTAAAATATGTTTTTTATTCGCATGAAGATTTGAAGAATATAAGTGGATAATACCGGGGTCATCTTCCGAGCGGTCCAGAAACTCGGACAGCAACTTTCCTTTTGCAATAAAGTCATGGGAAACTTTATTCTGAAGATTTTTGTGCGCAATAAACTTATGGTCCGCATCAATTAAACTGAATTTTGCTAGACCCTTTTTATCAAGTTCTCTTAATTCCTTTAATTCCGCTGCATCCATGGGCATCTCCTTTATGAAATGTAAATCATTCTTCCTGAAACTTATTTTTAATGACTTAATCGTCAATTCATTTATTTTACCCAAAAGCCTGTCAGCTTCAAAGGGCTTCGGTAAATAATCATCCATCCCGGCTGCGGCATATTTCTCTTCAATACAGGCATTGCCGGACAAGGCCATAATAGGAAAATACTTAAGCTCCCTGCGAATCGCCCGCGCCGCTTCACAGCCATTCATTATAGGCATATCGATATCCATAAGGCAAAGGTCATATTTACCTTCATTCGCCACAGCCCGCTCAACCGCCTCCTGCCCGTTATTCGCAGTATCAAAATCAAAACCCCAACATTTCAATAACATGCCGACCGACTTTTGAAGTCTCAGGTTATCTTCTGCAATTAGAATTTTCATGGTTGTTCCCCCTTTTTATGTTTTAAAGTAGCCGATCCCCTTTTCTTAAGGTATTGGGCGCCAGCATCTTGATGTTTGCCCCTATACCCTCTGGTTCATCTTCGCAATAGCGTTTAATTGCAGCCATTACTGTTTCAGTGAGTTTCTTTTTGATAACCTCAATATCGTCGGAATCGAATGATTTTGGAGGGTCATAAATTATGCAGCTCTCCGCTATCACCTTGCCCGCCATAGGATAGAAAAACAATAGTGCCAATATAATGCAGATTTTCTTCATGATTCATCCCCCCCCTTTTTGAGTATGGATAAACAGAGTCTTTCCATGATAGCAATGAAAGCTTTGTAGGGCAGCAGGTGGTTATCTTTATTATAGGATTCCACTATCAGTGTTAACCATTAATTCCTGCTTCTTTTTACGTATCTCACGCAAGTTAACAACAATAAAACTTACAGATATGAAGCCATAGATTGCTAAGAATAAATAGCTGTGAAAAGCAAAAGAGAATAATAATAAAAGCTCTGACAAAGCAACTTGAAAGAATAAAAAAGATGATGAATTCTCGAATGATAAATCCTGCTTGGATTGAATAATTATAACTGTTACCAGCAAAATAATCATAAAAGAAAAAGGCCCTGGAAAAATCGTTAAAATACCCTCCAAACCAACTTCACTAATACCATGTTCAAATAACGAGTTTAATGCAGAAAAGAAAAAAGAAGATCCAACTAATAAATGAAATATAAGAATAATGGTGTAAATGAGCAAGATGACGTTTTTTAAAAAATCTTTCAATGGAATTTGCTCCTATATCTTCTGCTCATCAAGATATCGTTTGCCATCACCGGCGTGGATGGAGCGCAGCGGAATCCACATCCGAGTGCATGGCATTGTTAGCGATTTCATAGCTCTTTGTACATGATGCATACATCAACATACTCTTCATTTTTATTTCTAAATCCGTTTGGAATCTTGCCTATCACCTCAAATCCTAAATACTCCCAGAGGCGCAATGATGCTTGATTGTTTATTACAACTCCGTTGAATTGCATTGCCTTATATCCAAGCTTCATTGCAGTGGATATAGAGTGTTTTCCTAATAGGTTTCCTATCCCGTTTTCTCTTTGATTTTCTGATACAAAATACGTTGCATTTGCGATGTGATTGCCGCGCCCCTTCATATTTGAACGTAACATATAGCAGCCAACAACCGTCCCATCTCTTACAGCGACAAAAACACTTTGTTCATTCTTGAGCCGTTCTCGCATTTGCTCTTCAGAAACAGGATGCTCTGTCATAAACGCATTTCCACTTTCAACAACGGCGTTAAAAGCCTGTGTCACTGCAGATAAATCAGACGAAATATATTCTCTAATTTCGTACATACTTATATCACTAACCAGTTAGTCTAAAGTTTTCTCTAATTCATCGCCAAAATGACGCACTCGCCCTCATATGGTCTTACTTATCAAAAAAGTTCTCGTAGCATGAAAAACTCCGGTTTATAAACCCTCAACAATGCAACACACCCATTTTTTGGGATAAATACCATACATCTGATCAATGAGAAGCCCCTTTCTTCTTTGTAAATTAACGGTAAATAATAGCTGGCCCCATTGCTTCTTTGTCTGCCGTCTATAATTCAACATGGTGTAATACTTTCATCATACGGCGTATGGCGCAGGCTTATACGCCCTACAGGGCTGCTTCACGGAGCTACCGGGACGAATGAGCAATTCCCCGGACAGGACTTTAATCTGCTAGATAGGTTGCCGGTAACGGCGTACTTAGAGTAGAAGGCAGCGAACCTGCCGATAATAAGACATGGTTCACAGCCTCCCCTCATCAAACCGTACTAGCGGTTCTCCCGCATACGGCTTTCCGAT
>JAOUBX010000151.1 GCA_029860075.1 Deltaproteobacteria bacterium
CGTTACAAGTTTCAAAAGAACGTCTATATTACAGGTACTTATGAAATCAGACTACAAAACAGATATTGCTGAACCTGATAACCAGCTGATTTTATTCAATTAAACGTTGGGACACTAGTGAAATGGAACATAAATAAAATCAAAGGGAGCTTCAAAAGAAATTTAATGTTACAAATTAGATGCTCAAAAAAATTACTTGATGCCATGGGAATAAAGCAAAAAGACCTTGGCACCATTAAAGAAGCTGATAACCTGGTAGGTAACTGGTATGCAAATATCTTTATCCTTGAACGTCGAAACCTCATTATATTCATGAATGAAAAGACCCTCCTTTCTTTTGTTCTGGTAGGTATCAGGAAAGATAACATCAAAAATATTAGTAAAATGTTTTACGGTGGTCTCAAAAAATATCTATCACTGGAAGGATTTCACGGTATAACCATAAATCAAATCCTTTCTGAATATGAAGATGTGGAATTTACAAAAACAGAAAGCCGAAGTCTGCTTGGAAATCTTAATGAACTGGTAAAGTTATATAAGTACCGCATAAGCTACGATGATGGGCTCAAACATTGTGACATGACAGATATAATACAGAGTACCAACCGTATGCCAATGCGAAATATTGAATGGAAATATGCTATTGATGCATTCTCTGATTTATTATCTGAAGATAGCACTCCTATAGAACCAGACTCAGAAATATAAAAGACCAATTAGATGGTCTTTTACTAAAATGCACCCTTTGTCACAAGTCAAAACCAGGCATAGTAGATAAAAAATGTAGTTTCCGCCGGAAAGAGAATATTATGGAAGAACTGCTTTGCGATTTGAACCGGACAGTGCAAAAATGGGATGAAAAGGTAACATGAAAAAAATTTCAAAACTTACAGATAAAAGCGTAAAACGGCTAAAAAAGTTTTTAATATCACCAGATCGTCCTGAAGGGACACTGAACTATTATGAATTGGCAGGGTTTCTCTTTACCATTGCATCTTCGCCGGAGTTTGTACAGCCTTCGGAATGGCTGCCCCTTATTTTTAATGATCAAGATGCAGAGTATGAATCTTTGGAGGAAGCACAGAATATAGTGCAGGATGTTATGGGACTTTTTAACTGCATTAGTGAAAGTGCAGGTAAAAAAGGGAAACTCCCCATGGGCTGTGAGCCAGATAAAGATGCCATGGCAAATCTGAAGGTTAATGCACCGCTCAGCTTATGGGCACAAGGATTCATTATCGGTCACGAGTGGTTGCAAGAATGCTGGACTGAGTATTTACCGGAAAGTATGGATGAGGAATTGGGAGAGATAATGCTCATACTCAGCTTTTTTGCAAGTGAGAACTTGGCTAAAAGCTTAGTTGAAAAAAGTGAAGATCAAGAAACTTCACTTGATAAAGTGGCTATATCAATCCTCGATTTGTTTCCCGGTGCGGTTGAGCTCTATTCAAGTATAGGTCAAACCATTTTTAGAACAGTCCAAAACCTTTCATCCAAAAAGGGAAAAACAGCATCTACCCTTAAAATTGGTCGAAATGAGCCATGCCCCTGTGGCAGTGGTAAAAAATTTAAAAAATGCTGCTTGGGTAAAGAACCTACTCTTCACTAATATTCTATTATTGCTTGGCTGCTCTTTTCAGATTAATAATCGAAATGAAGTAAAAATACGGGGTCAAGAAAAATAAGGGGCCGTATCTACGCATTTGACAAAATGATCAATAAAAAAGAAAACAATTCACCTAAATGATCAGTAAAATTACAAAATTTCTTAAGCGGGAAAAATCGCTGGAAGAACAAATGAAAGAAATCAGGCGGATACTTAACCGTAACTACGGTAAATCGAGGTACTTTACAGCGGGTCAAATTGATACAGTTCCGGCAGACAGTGGAGGAGACAGTGATTAAAGCAAGAGAATGGTGGGTTGCAAGCCTGTTAAGTCTATTTATGCCCGGCTTAGGGCAGATTTATAACGGACAGGCAAGAAAAGGATTTATCCTGATCTTTCTGCCGCTTTTAATATTTCCTTTATATCCCTTATGTCTTGAAGTTGGCAATATCGTTTATCCCCTCGTTATTTATTTTTTAGTAACGATAGCCTTTTACATTTATGTGGTAAGGGATGCACTTGTAACAGCTAAAAAAATTAAAAATGAGTATGTACTTAAGAAATATAACAGGGTATCCATCTATGTCTGCATAATAATATTTGTCGGTATAATGAACACAGGCCTGACTGAATACATAAAAAACAATCATATCCAGGCATTCAAAATACCGAGTCGGAGTATGGAACCAACACTTTTAAGTGGTGATCATCTCCTTGTTGACAGAAATACGTCGAAGATAACTTATATACGTGGAGATATTGTCGTATTTGAATTTCCAGAGGATCCTACAAAAGATTACATAAAACGTATAGTAGGGATTGGCGGAGACAAGCTTAGCATTAAAGATAAAGTCGTTTATATTAATGGTGAGCCTATAAATGAACCTTACGTAGTGTATAAAAATGACGACCCTAATTCATTCGGATTCAAAAAAGGCCGGAATTTCGGGCCTATTACTGTACCTGAAGGACATTTCTTTGTTATTGGAGATAACCGCGACAATAGTTTTGACAGCCGCTATTTTGGACCGATTGAACAGTCAAAAATAAAGGGAATTGTTAAAACTATCTATTGGTCGTGGGACAAAAAGACAAAATCTATTCGATGGGATAGAATAGGTCTGAAAACCGAGTAAAACATTCAGAGAATGGATGTATCAATCTCGGTTTCATTGGAAAAATCGCTCTCATTACCTTCTGTATCAATGCAGGTTACCGCTACAAAATGGTTGGTCGAACCTGAAAATTCGATTGAGGCAAAACAGCAAGGTGAAGTCGTGAAGTTTGAATAGGCGCCTGGTGACGACCCATAATATATTTTGCAAAGACTGATTTCACTTTCCGTAAGGGCAAGCCCGTTTTCACGTGCCGTTGGAACCTCCCATGACAAAGAAACCTTTTTGGGACCTCTGTCTGCCGTTACCGTAGCGCTTGAAGAGCCACCACCACAACTGCTCGTCAAGAGAAGCAATGCAAGAATATAAGAAAAATATTTAACTGCGACCATCTCAATCCTCACAAAATATTTACATACACAGGAACAGGCCTGCGGGGTGTTTTGAAGCCTATTTTATCAGTATATCGGCTCGGGTAAGCGCCCGGATCTTCCCCTCCCCTGCCATTGCCTTTCAATAAGGAGCTTGCTTCAAGCCGGAAATCATCCGGTGCAGAACCGGATAGATTTGTAAAACCTGCTGACACTGTGAGGCTGTGCATATCATAGCCCGTTGCAGCCTGCCATGAGGAAAGCAATAAATAGTCTGTACCGGAGTAGCCATCATAATTCCAGTAGGTCACATTATTATAAGCGTTATAATCAACAAAACTATACGTTGCCGGTGATGAAAAAATGCCAGGCCCTCTGTCATAATTCATTATTATATTATTATAGATTTCAGCTGAACGGATAGCTTTGTCGGTGGTGACAAAGATACCCCACTCACCCCCACTGCCAATGATTGTATTGTTGTAAATCTTAGGAGAGATAATGGTAGACTCAAAAGCTCCCGCTCCGGCTTCACTGAATATACCTGTTATGCAATTTCGGATGATATTCTGGTAATACTCAACATTAGTCGAGTTTCCTCCGCCCTGTTCATTACCAAACTTTACGCCGTAATAACAGGTATCGCTTCCTGCACCACCCCAGATATGGTTATTATAATGCTTGTTGAACTCAACCGCTTACGCGGGAAAAAGACTCCAAACCTTCCCTTCTTGAATACAGGTGATAGTCTCTCTAATTTGACTGCTTCCCTATGGGTGTTACCTTTTTCTTAAACCCTAAGAAAAA
>JAOUBX010000152.1 GCA_029860075.1 Deltaproteobacteria bacterium
GGGCCACGTCGAACCGTCAGACACTTACGACGCCTTCCGGGCAGCGGCCGTCGATGGCTATAACTACACCGACTCAAGCGGCCTCACACAAGTCATGGATCTGGCTGTGACGGCCAGCAAGACAGGCGGCGTTCACACTGTCAATCTCACTAACCCCTATACGCCGACGGTCATTGGCACCGTAAAAAATGAAGACGGCACTATTTTTAAGGCCTTCGCCTCAGACATTGCTATCAGCAGAAACTCGGGCCTTGCTTTTATTACCTCCGGCGGGGCTATTTACGTCATCGATATTAAAGACCCCTTTAATCCGATAATGCTGAACAAGATCGATGCGGCGCCTGTTGGTGAAAACGGGGTTATTGATGAACTGCTTGGTGAAGTCAAAGCCCTTGTTGAAAAGGATGGCTGGGTTTATCTGGCGAGTACCGATGGAGGACTTAGGGTGCTGGATTTGGATCCGGTGTATTTGAAATGGATCAAGGTTGAAGGTGAAATAGAGGGTATTAGTTCGGTATTCTCGGAAGATTATTATCCGGCATTAGGTAGCAAGACGATTATCTTGCAAGGTTTTAATGCCAACAATGGTCCATTTAAAGCTGATGAGATTGTAAAAGTAAGGTTGAAAACTATACTTGCAAATGTTGATGTTAATCCTTTAACAGGTTATGAATGCCCCGGTGAAGAGACCAACAATAAATGTGCTAGATTTATTTTTGATGAGAACCTTGGGAAAAACGGTGCCAGTATTGTTAAGTTTACTGTAGCGGCCGCTACTTTAACGGGACTGGAAGAAAAGATAAATTTGCTTTTTGAAGTAGATATGGCATCCTTATCCTCTAGAGATAGGATATCTAATTTTTCGACAGGTGTACCGAAGGAATCTGTATCACTGAACGTGCGGCATAACGGGAATGTAACGATGAAAGATGTGCTGGCCGGAGATGCTGTTTTTGTATTTGATGAAAATAATGAGCGTAGGGGTGAATATAATGAGGCCGATACAGAAGAAACGAGAAAAGTTTATTATGTAAATGAGTTACTAAACCAGATACTGACAAGAAAACGGGGTATTGGTAATTTTCAGCTTCTCGATGAAGAGTCTGGTTTCTATGACCAACAGACAGCCGATGCCATAGGACTTTTTAAGTCAAACTTTGGTATGTCATTGGTTAAGGAGACCGTGGGTAATGAAGTGAGAAATCATGGAAATACAGTTGCTATGCTAAACTTTGATCCAGTAACAAAGGCATTCTCTTATGATGCCACCGATGACACCTCTCCCATATTCCGTAAACTGATGAAGGATTATGGAAAACGAGAGGCTGGTGAGAGTGCTAACTGGTTAAACAGGATAATCGATAAAGGTTTGCTGGTAGGTACGGAGCAAAAAGAAGAAGACTATCTTGTAAATAATGCAGCAAATACAGAGAATGACACCGGACTTAAAGAGTTGTATGCCAATGTGGTTGTCCCATTTGTTGGTGGTATGATTGATAAAGGTAATGAGTATGTGAATTATGGTGAATCATTTAGATCCCGAAGGGACAGAGTGGTGCAAGGTGTTTCTTACAGTTTTGGTAATCACATGCGCATCGATGAATTTACAACATATAAGTCAGAAACAGTAGGTGCACCATTAAATTATCCTATATGCAATCCAACCTTTGAAAATAATTACTGTGCTGATAATGAGTTTTATAATTATAGAGGAAGCCTGGGTGATGCTGATCCTGAGAATATGTATGCAGGGCTAAAGGAACATGAATATAATAGATGGATGAATAGTTACTTCAATCTGGATAACAACAATCATACTACTTTTATTCCAGATGATCACTATTTCTATCCGCTTCATTGGGCAGGTATTGACTGTTCGGGATTTGTACAGAGAATGGTAAATGCTGCTGATCCTGTAACAAATAGTGGGAGTGATGTTCCACCCGTAACTGTTAACGTAAAGAACTTGGAGGATTACTTTGAGGCATGCGACGATCTTTCTTGCTATCGTAGAAATAGGTCATGGAATGAATATTATTTTAATGATCAGTATGAAGCAACTTATAATAAGTCATTAGTAAATAACCGTATTGAAATGTTGAAAAAGCTCAAAAGAGGTGATGTTTTGCAGTATAGAGG
Source organism: Deltaproteobacteria bacterium (assembly GCA_029860075.1). Classification (NCBI taxonomy): domain Bacteria; kingdom Pseudomonadati; phylum Myxococcota; class Myxococcia; species Deltaproteobacteria bacterium. The sequence continues at coordinate 2,140 of JAOUBX010000152.1, forward strand.
TCATATTGCCATGGTATACTCTGATCGAGTAGATTGTTCTGGTGGAAATAATGTTTGTGATTATCAAATCATCCATGCTCATGGCGTACATGAAATATGTTCAAATCAAGAAAATTTACCTGAGGTGAACTGTGTACCTGATATGCGGAAGGTTATTATCCAAACTATCAATAGCCAATTAAGATCTGATAATCTTATAAATCCAAGAAGGATGGGGAGGTTTATGTTATGGGACTAAGGAATCGAATTGTAATATTTTTACTAATGGTAATAATATTAATTTCTCAAAATGCATACTCTGGATGGCAGCCACAAATTGAAAACATTAGTATTGCATGGGGAGAAGGAGATGTTCAGCTTTCATTTGAAGAAGGTGATACAGAAAATAGATGGCCATTTTTAGATGCGGTTTTGAATGATGGTAAACTTGTTTTTACTGATCTAATTAATAAACGCTATATAGTTTTGAATAATGATGGTTCTCTGTTTAAAAGTATTAATTGGTATTTTTATGAAAATGGGGAAAAAAGAAAAAATTTAGATATTACATATCGCTATAGCAACACACAAGGTTTTATGACAGATGGAAGCATTTGGTCAAATGTTGGAAAAACTTTTTTCTTAACTTCAGCAGACGGCCAGCAATTACAAAGTATCAAACAGAGGCCTGTGGAACTAGGTGTTATTAGTACAAAATATATCTCTAGTAGTAAAAAATTGATAGTTATACAATATCCTGATCAGACATTTACAGTGGATATGCAAGGTAGATATGTAAGAGATCTATTAAATTACGTAAATGTTATGTCTGGTAAAAGAGTAAGGAAATATGACTCATGTGGTAAAGTTTTAGGAGAGATGACTGTACCTGATAATGAATATAACATTATACGACCTGCTGGTGATGGCTTTGAAAGAGTAGTGGAGACTATTGCTGAGTATGGTGACCCGGTAATTGCACCTAATGGTGATATTTATGCTGCAAAACGTACACAAGAAGCCTTGATTGTTCTTAAATGGGTTTGGCAAGCTGATCCAAATGTAGATGCTGGTCCCAATGTTCCGGAGGAAGTCCAAGCCCTGCCTTCAACTTCCGGCATTTACATAACATGGAATCCTGCACCACAAGACCCGGGCTGTGTAACTGGGTATGAAATAGAAAGGGCAGCTTCTGCTAATGGATCATTTACAAATTTAACAACTGTACCACTTACAGAAGATCGGACGTACAATTACAATGATACGACAGCAACTGCCGGGGCAACATGGTATTATCGTATAAGTGCAAAGTCGGATATCGGCAATTCCGATCCGGTGGAGGTGAGCGCAACAAGGCCGTAAGGTTTGGAATTGATGAAATCAAATGAAGGGAACGGATTTAATTCTGTTCCCTTTTTTCGTTTCAGGTTGCCGAAGCATATTTGCAAGCAATTCGGTTCAAATGCAGGAATCGGCATTTACCCTTACTAACAATCTTTTGCTTTTGCTCTTTGATAATATAATTGATAACTGATTGTCTGGGGTTAAACCTACTGGGATAAAGACGGCCTCATGGGATATACGCCTCGGTACGAGTCTCCGACGGGATTTGATGATACCGGTGACCAGCCCGTCAGGTCGGCCATGGTGAGAAACGGCAATATGGTGGCCTTCTCCAACGGCGAGGGTAAATATGCCATTCTCGATTACCAGATATCGGACACCTGCCTCTATGCCTCACCCATGACGGCAAGGCACCCGCTGACAGGTAAGGTAGT
>JAOUBX010000153.1 GCA_029860075.1 Deltaproteobacteria bacterium
TGCCACACCGCGGAAGGAGAACTGCGGTGACGGCCTGTGACTGTAGAGAAGAACCGGCCTTGTGGGGTCCGTCACATCAGCCGTGTGCCAGCCCTCCGTTCCTGCCGCGATAAAATTATCAAAGATCAAAAAACCGTTAGTAATGGGTAAATGCCGATTCCTGCATTTGAACCTAATTGCTCACAAATATGATTCGGCAACCCGAAACGAAAAAAGGGAACAGAATTTAATCCGTTCCCTTCATCTGATTTTATCAACTCCAATACTTACGGCCTTGTTGCGCTCACCTCCACCGGATCGGAATTTCCGATCTCCGATGTTGAACGGATACGGTAATACCACGTCGCGCCCACTCCGGCGGTGGTATCGTTGTAATTATAAGTCTGATTCTCGTTGAGAGGAACGGTAGCAACGCTACTGTAAGTTCCTCCTGCTGATGAAGCTCTTTCTATTTCATAACCCGTCACACAACCGGGATCTTGGGGTGATGGATTCCAGGTAAAGTAAACACCCGATGTAGACGGTAATGCTTGAACCGCTTCCGGCATGTCAGGGCCACCCTTCGGGTCGGTAGCTTCATCTACCCATGCCCATTTGATGATATTGTAATTTTCGGGGGTTCGCTTCCATATGTAAATATCACCGTTAGGCGCAACAACAGGCGAACCGTATTCAACAATCATTTCAGACATTTCTTCAAAACCATTCCCTCCGGGATGAATAACATTATATTCATTATCAGGAACAACAAAATACCCTTTCGACTTACCACAGGCGTCAAACTTTTCCATACTTTTTACACCACCAGCATTAAGATAGCCTTTATCATCACGGATATATTTTGAAAAAGGTCCTTTATTTAAATGGAATGTTATGTCGTGATAAGTAACAGTGACTTTATAGCTACCACCACCAAGACTTTTAGTTTCTATCCTTCCTAATTCTAAAGGTCGTTCTTTATATGTTTGTAATAATTCGCCTACAGGAGTATAGAGTGTAAATTTTTTAGTTTTGTATTCACTCTCATCTAACCAAATGTCCCCGTTATTATTAGTACCTATGTAATCAGCCAAAGGAAGTCTACATTGTTCATTTAATTCACCTGATTCGAGACGAATACATTTGACTATTTTTATTAATTGACCAGATGCATCGTACATTTTCATGCGTGTATTTTGAATAATATCATCAATAATAAATGTACCATCCAATAATAAATAAAAGTTTCCTGAAAAAAGATCTTCTGTATCACCATATTCAATACCAAATTGCCCATCTCCCCCCCCCCAAGTTCCACTTGTAAATTCAATAGGGCCTTGCCATGAACAATCTGCATTATTCAAGAACGGCATTAATAATAAAAATGCAGCAATAGAGACTATATATTTCAATCCCATAATTTTATCCTCCCGAAACCTGTAGGCGTCTTCAATGTACCTGAAATATTGTTTGGTGTAACAACCACTTTTCTTTTAAAAGTACCGGGTTTACATTGATTAGTCAATTTATCCCTTTCCTTTTTAAAACAGTTCACCCCATAGGCATGAATTATCTCATAATTGCAATTATTTGCATTACATTGTGAAACATCAATATCATATACCATTGAAACATGAACATTTCTATATTTCAAAACATCACCTTTTTTAAGTTTTATAAAAACTTTATTCCGTTCAGCTTCATCATTCGGTAAAGTTTTATAATAAGTTAAATATTTAGCAGGTGTTGCATTGACAGGATCTTTATTTGCAAAAGTTCCATTCGAGGCTCTGTGCCTGTAACAATTTAGATTATCACAGTATTCATCATAATCAGCGAGATCTATCAACCTGGTTTTTACCGCAGGTAATAGGCTTTCCTTATTTAATTTATTTTCAGTTGCATTCACCACCCTCTGTACAAAACCTGAACAGTCAATTCCGGCCCAGTGAAGCGGATAAAAATAATGTTCGCTAGGGACAAATTGGAAAGTATTATTGCCATCTAAATTAAAGTAACGATACATCCATTTATTATATTCATGTCTTTTAAGCCCTGCATACATATTTCCGGGATCATTATTCACCAGGTTTCCTCTGTAATTGTAAAAATCATTATCACCACAGTATCCATTGGAATATTCGGGAATACATATGGGATAACTTGATGGAGCACCTACCATTACAGATTTGTAAGTTGTAAATTCATCAATCTTCATATGATTACCATAGCTATATGAAACGCCCTTTTCCACCGTTCCACTTCGTGACCTAAAGAAACCCGTATAATTCTTATAAGTATTACCCTCTGCAATCATCCCATCAACAAAAGGAACTACCACGTTATTATACAGTTCAAAAAGACCCGTATCATTGTTTGCATTCCCGGCAGCATTTACAAGGTAATCTTCCAGTTTATTGTGCGCACCCACAAGTAAACCTTTGTCAATAACCTTGTCCAGCCAAGAGCCGCTTTCACCCTTATCACGCTTTCCATAATCTTTCATGAGTTTTCGGAAAATAGGCGATGTATCATCTGTCGATCCATAAGAAAAGATCTTCGTCCCTGCATCATAGTTTACCACAGCAGCCGTGTTGCCTATATTTACTGTCTTTTTATTTATCGTTGATTTAACCAAATTCATACCAAAATTCGTTTTAAACATCCTAACGGCATCGGCTGTCTTCTGATCGTAAAAACCAGACTTTTCATCAAGTAATTCATAATTAGCCACCCCCCGTTTCCTCGTCAAAACCTGGTTGAATAGTTCATTAACGTAATATACTTTCCTCGTATCCTCTGTATCTGTCTCGTCGTAAGCTCCCTTACGCTTTCCATTTTTATCGAAGATAAAGACTGCGTCACCGTCCAGCACCTCTTTCCACGTTACATTCCCGTTGTGCCTTACATTCAGGGTTACAGGCTCTTTCGGTATACCGGTCATGTAATTAGATATTCTATCTTTAGAACTGAGAGAACTCATATCAATCTCAAAAAGAAGATTAATCGTTTCTTTCATATCTGTCAACTTATCCGCCGTCACTACAAACTTTGTGATGCTTGCGCCATTTTTACCAAGTTTATCATCAAATATAAATTTAGCGCATTTAAAATTAAGCTCTTCACCCGGGCACTCATATCCTGCCAGAGGCTTGACATCAACATTTGCCAGAACAGTTTTTAGCCTTACTTTTACAACCTCACCAGGCTTAAAAGGACCATTATTGGCATTAAGTCCTTGCAGGATTATCGTCTTGCCGCCCAGCGCCGGATAATAGTCTTCTGCAAACTTATGGCTAACCCCTTCTATTTCCCCTTCTGCTTTTAGCCATTTCAGTAATACCGGATCCAGATCCAGCACCCTAAGCCCCCCATCTGTACTCGCCAGATAAACCCAGCCGTCCTTTTCAACCAATGCCTTTACTTCACCGAGCAGTTCATCAATTACCCCGTTTTCTCCAACAGGGGCTGCGTCAATCTTATTCAGCATGATGGGATTAAAGGGGTCTCTAATATCGATTACGTAGATAGCCCCGCCGGAGGTGATAAAAGCAAGGCCCGAATTTCGGCTGATGGCAATGTCGCTGGCGAATGCCTTGAAGTCGGTGCCGTCGGGATTCTTTACTGTACCGATAGGTGTCGGCGTATAGGGATTAGTGAGATCGACAGTGTGAACACCGCCTGTTTTACTTCCCGTAACAGCTAAATCCATGACTTGTGTGAGGCCACTGCTGTCGGTATAGTTGTAGCTTTCTGTTGCAGCGGCGCGGAAGGCGTGGTAGGTGTCAGACGGCGCTGCATGGCCCAGTTCCTGCGGGAAGCTCGGCACCGTCAGGTCGAGGACGATGAGATAGCCTCCGGAGGTGGTGAGCA
>JAOUBX010000154.1 GCA_029860075.1 Deltaproteobacteria bacterium
CGACAACAGTGTGTTGAGGCAGATGAAAAAACCGAAATGGCTGAGACGGATGCTGGAGACACTCTTTCTGCGGACGGTAAGTTCTATACCGGAACCGTATTACTGACAAAAGCCGGGGACAATAGTTTTGATTACCGATTCCATGCTTCGGATAGGGTGGCCGATGCTGTCGGCGTACCGACATCAGATAGCGCCGTAAGCGTAACAAACAATCCCCCCGTACTCCTGTGGACTGGTGAGGCAAACTACGAAGGTGATGGTGTTAATCCGGACAGCGCCTCAGGCGGCAGTAATGTTGAGTTCCGGATCAGTTACACTGATGTGGACAACGAGCCCCCAACGTCTATCCAGGTATGGATGGACAAGAATGACAACGGTTCATATGATTCAGCAGAACTAGAACTGCATGACATGTTAGCAGTTGACGGGGAGGATGTTGATTACAGGGACGGCAAACTCTATTCGAGAACCCTGCCTCTTTTATATGTTGTCGATGGCTTTGTCGATTATCGCTTCTATGGCTCGGAGGGTATCGATGATGCCACCGGTACACCTACGGCAGACAATCCGGTAACCGTGACCCCCGTGGTAAGCGGTGTTGCGCCGATTCTTGAGTGGACCGGTGAAACTGGCTACAGCAGTGATGGCGTAGTTCCGGACAGTGGCGCAGGTGGCGCAAACTACACTTTCCGGGTGAAATATACTGATGATAATGCGCCTGCTGTCATCCAGGTCTGGATCGATGAGGATGACAGCAGTACTTATGAGCCGAGTGAGAAGTACACAATGATAGAGGCCGATTCCGGTGATCTTACCTATGCCGATGGCAAGCTCTACACTGCCAAGGAGGTTGTTCCCTTAGTGGCAGATGGTACGGTCAACTATCGTTTCTATGCCAATGATGGTGTTGGTGATGCCACCGGAGTTCCTACATCAAGCGGTACGATTTCTGTCGTTGACCCCATCGAAGTTCCTGCGGAATATGCCACCATTCAGGTGGCCATTGATGCGGCATCTGCCGGGAATTATGTGTTGGTATCGGATGGTACCTACAATGAAAACATCAATTTTAAGGGTAAGGCGATTACGGTCCTGTCGATCAATGGCGCAGCCCTTACAGCCATAGATGCCAACAACGCCGGTGGGCCGGTGGCAACCTTCGACAGTGGCGAAACATCGGCCTCCGTTCTGGATGGATTTACCCTCACAAAGGGAACCGGCATAAGCAACCGTGGCGGCGGCCTCTATATCACCGGCTCTTCACCGACAATTAAAGACAGTGTCATCACAGGACATGCCGGTTTTCAGTTCGGTTCTGGTGGTTATATTCTCAGCAGCAGTTCGCCCACCATTACGGGCACGACCATCAATGGCAATTCATCTCAATATGGCGGTGGACTTTTTGTGGACAGTTCCTCCACGCTTACGCTTACAGACAGTACTATTAGCAATAACACGGCAACAAGTCATTACGGAGGTGGGGTATATCTCAGGGATTCTTCAGCGGCGGTTAGCAATACTGCAATAACGGGTAATGCTGCTTCCAGCAACTGGGGTGGCGGTTTCTATTTAGCAGGGAGCACGACGAACGTAACCATAGATAACAGTACTATTGATAACAATACAGCTACCTACGGCGGTGGTATGTTTGTGACGACCAATGCTACAGTGACGATAACTGATTCTGTTCTTAACAGTAATTCAACCAGCGCGGATGGCGGAGCTGTATATGCAAATGGTGGCGCTGTAGTAAACCTCTACGGGAATGTTATCAGTGGGAACCAGGCCCGCTATGGCAGTGGGGTAGGTATTTCTTTGGCTGTATTAGATCTTGGAACCACAACGATATCAGGCAATGCAGCTTCTGGCTGGGGTGGTGGCGTCTATTTGACAGGAGCTACGGCGAGTGCAACCGTAGATAATAGTAATATTGATAACAATACAGGTTCCTTTGGTGGCGGTATGTTTGTATCGACTGACGCTGTGGTGACAGTAAGGGATTCAACTTTTAATAGTAATTCAACCAGTGCGGATGGCGGGGGTGTATATGCAAACGGTTCCGCTACTGTAAATTTCTACAGGAGTGTTATTGGTGGAAACCAGGCCCGCTATGGTGGCGGAGTAGGATTTACTGTGGCCCTGGTTGAGCTTGAGAACACAAGGATATCAGGCAATAAGGCTTCCAGGGGGGGCGGTATTTACATAGGTTCCGCTTCCGCCGTACTGACCACGACCAATAGTACTATTGGTGGTAATTATGCGTCTGCATACGGTGGCGGACTTTTTGCCGATGGTACGGTGATGCTTACCAACTCCATTTTCTGGGGCAATATTTCTTCCAACGACAATGAAATCTACAACACTGTAGACTCGGCCAATGTTTTTAACTCGGACATTGATAAGGACGGTTACGAGGGAATCAACGGCAATATAAGGCTGGACCCTTTGTTTGTTAGCTCAATCGCTGATCCTGAAGGAGAGGTTCCTACGGCTTCTGGTGACTACCATCTCCTATCCGGTTCACCCGCTATAGATGTTGGTACTGCAACAGGTGCGCCCACCGATGATATTGATGGTGATGCAAGGCCTTACGGTACAGGTTACGATATGGGTTCTGATGAGTATGTCGTGAATTGAAAGCGCCGGCCGGTTATTTGTCGGAAGGCAACCTAACATGCTTCCCCTGTCTTGAGCCTTAAGAAAGGATCAGATTTTTCTCTTATGCAAATTTTGAACAGTCTCAGAGGGATACTATTCCTTTGCCTGCGGATTTATATCCCTCACTCCAGGTATTCAGTTTTGCTTTCTTCCGCCATCTCTTCGGAATGTTCTTCCCTGGGCTGATTATGCTTTGCCAGTCCCAAAATATAGTCTCTTTATACCAGACCAAATCTCCTCACGGTAAAAGCCGGAATTGCCTCTCAGAATAATTTGCCTATTGGCCCGGTCCTTACGTATCGACGCCACAATGCGGGATAAGTGTCGTTTTTTTGACAAAATGTTAGAAATAGGCAAAAAAAAATTGCACAATTTGGAAAATAAGGTATAATTTGCGCTTTAAATCAAGTCGAGGCAGGAAAAAATATCTGCCATAATAATTATCCATTAAGAAGGTCCAATGAGTAAGAAACAATTATATCTGATAATCGCTTTGTTAGTCCTGTCTGTTTGCAATCCATTGTTATCGCAAGCGATGACGGTAGGCCCCCCCCATGAGGGGGTGGTTTGCAATACCTGTCATGGGGAGGGTGGTTTGAACGCTATCTACGGCAGGGCTCCGCAGTGTTTGAACTGCCATAACAGTAACAGTGTGGCGAAGAAGATGCCTTTTGCGATGAACGATACGTCACGCTTGTTTAACTTCACTTCACATCAAGGCGGCGCCTCAGAGAACAACTCCCATGCCTGGGGTGTTCCCCTGGAAGAGGGGAGAGCCGGGGCCACGGTTCCCCCTGAAAAGGCGGGCACTTATGTGAGTGATAAAAGCCGCGCAATGGGGAAGCTTTCCTGCCCCTCCTGCCACAGCGGTCATGAAAATAGCTACCGGGCCATGCTGCGGGGCCCCTATGATATT
>JAOUBX010000155.1 GCA_029860075.1 Deltaproteobacteria bacterium
CTCACTTCCCTCATGTGCTTGCCTTCTTCTGCATCGGTCTCCATGTCATCACTGGAACCGAGTATTCCGGGAATGAGCCATTCAACAGGCGATTTTCGTTTTGTCCAGAACAAAACGGCGGAATCGCCGATCTGAAGTTTTTGCCTGCTTTCAAAGCGAAGAAGATGGTTGAGAGCAGTCGTATAGGAAAAGGCAGCCCGCTCACTGATTGGCGCATTGTAACTCTGTTTTTTTCCATAAGAGGTAAAAGCATCAAGATTGAAGGAAACAAGAGATGCCCCGGACGTTTGCGCCCCTCTGACCCCTTTGATTTTAGGGTGCAGCCGTGCAATAGCTTCCTTTTTATTGCCCAATGCGCATGTGGCCACATAGTCGGCGTTCATCGAATGAAGAGATGCTTCCCATGCGGCCCTGATTTTTTCTCTCTCATGAAGGAAGGTCTTTTCACCGTCCAGTTTGAAAACTACGTTGAGCCCCCAAATATCATCAGAATCCCTCAAAAGTTCACCATATTGGTCCTCTGCCTTTTCCGGCTTCCAGCTATCGAGAAAAACAAGCAAGGCTCTCATTCCTTCATCATCAATGGAATCACCGAGCAGATGATGCCTTTTTCTGAAAGCCTCGAACATTTCAAGGCTTCGTTTATGAACCCCTTTTTTATCGATGCCAAGCACATAGGCAGTGTTATCCCATAGATAATTAGGTGCTATATTGGCGGAACGGTTTTCACCTTCCGGCACAATCAATTCCATAGGTCCTCGGCTTTTATCGTTCTTACGCAGGTCATAAAGCTGTACAAGATTCCCTTTTTCATCTATTACAAGAGAAAAGTGGATTTTTTGCCTGCTGAACCCCTGATTAGGTATACCCTGACTTGCATCAATGACAAGCCTGTTGTAATAATCATCGAGTTTGCTCAGTATCATCGGACTACCTCCCCGCTCTCTAAGGGCGGCACATGAATAACTCCGTCTTTCATAATGCCCCTGAAAAACCTTGCCTCCATGTCATTTTCAAAATCGATGTCATGAAGCATCCAGCCGAGATCCTTTTCACCGGAAAAAGGAGAAGACGCTACTTCCCCCTCAACAAGTTCGAAATTTGCCGAAAATTCACGGCATCCCAAATAGGGCTGGTTAAAGCACTGCCCTTTTCTTGCACGCCTCTCGAAAATTTCCTTGTGTTTGGCCGGATTATTGTCGTCACTGCCTGTAAATTCAAAGTGCGCTTCTATAATATATTCCACCTCGCGCAGAAGCAGGGAAGCGCGTTGCTGCCTGTTTTCTTCCGCAATAAGCTCGACAGATGAACTGCCGTTCTTCATCGCCTTTTTCACAGTTGCAACGGAAATTTTCGAGGAGACTTCATTACGCCGCACATTGTCGAACTTGACAGGCTTAAACACGTGAATTCTATCCACCACCCATCGAATGGCAGGTTTCCAATAGATAGCCTCCAGGATGCCTCGTGCAGCCGACGGCGTCATCACATCGTAACTGACCCGTTCCACTTTCATCTCCGGCCTTGAAAACAGGGCATAATCACCCCAAACCTTCAGTTTTATGCCGTAAGACATTTTCTTTACCCCCTTTCCTCTTTTGTTACTATTTATAGTTTTTATCCAATCAGACTCTCCGGTTTATGCCATGTTGGATCATCAAAACTTAGCCCCATATCGTCATCATAAAGATCGCTGTTGATAAGCACATGGAATCTGTCCTGCACCGTTTCAACTGCGCCGGCAAGCCTCGAAATATCCTTTTTAGTGGCCTGAATGGTAAAAGGCTGGGCCTTTCTTGAAGCAGCGGCAGGATTATCACTATAACGCAATTCACTCAATATTTTCTCGGCCCGCTTTATCTCATCTTTCCAGAGAATAAAAAGCGGCTCCCTGAAATCATCGGCTGGGATAAGAGTGAATTTTTCAGCAATTTCCCTGAACTGTATATCTATCAGCTTTCTACCCTCATAAAGTATTTTAAGAATGCCATGCTCATCGAGCCGAGCCCCTTCAAGCCAGTACAATTCCCTGAAATAATCTTCAACTGCCTCAATGGATAGAAAATCTTCCTCATGATGTCTCATTACCGTTTCAGCAATTTGAGCCTGCCTTTTAAAAATATCCGGTATCCCATTTTCTGGCTTAAAAACATAGAGCATTCCCCCTTCAGTAATGGTTCCTTCCCGGTTACAACGCCCTGCAGCCTGGGCAATGGAATCAATACCGGCCATTGCCCTGTAAACAACAGGAAAGTCAACGTCAACACCGGCTTCGATAAGTTGCGTACTGATTACAAGGCAGGGTTTCTCATCTTTAAGGTTTGATTTGATCTCCCTTATTTTTTTTGTTCTGTGCAACGGGCACATGGAAGCGCTTAAATGAAAGATATTTTCTTTCTTTTCCTCTTTTACAAGCCTGAATATCTCTTTTGCTTCCCCACGTGTATTAACAATACATAGCGCCTGCCTGTGCCTAAGCAATTCATTTGCAACCTCCTCTTCCGTCATCCGTCCAGTGAGTTGAGCATGCACGCGCTTTAAGGATTGATACAGCTTTTTACTGTCCGGAATAATTTCTCTGACACTCTCCTTTTTCAAACCGCCTTTAAATTCTTTTCTTTCTGTTAACGCAGGTTGAGTAGCTGTACAAAGGAGAATCGTCGTACTATAAGTGGAAGACAGTTCTTTTAAAGCTTCCAGGCAGGGTTTTAAAAGAGAAACCGGGAGCATTTGCGCCTCATCGAGAATTACAACACTTCGGGCAATATTATGCACTTTACGGCATCGGGATGACCTTGCCGCAAAAAGTGACTCAAAAAACTGGACATTCGTCGTTACAACAACGGGAGCATCCCAGTTTTCAGATGCAAGTCGGTTTCTTCTGTCTTCCTTATCTCCACGGAAAGGATCAAAATTGCTGTGATGCTCCAGGACGGCATTTTCACCAAGAAATCCCCTGAAGACCTGTGCATTCTGTTCAATAATACTTGTATAAGGAATGACGTATATAATGCGATCTAAGCCATGTTTGAGCGCATGATTAAGGGCAAAGGCAAAAGATGATAAAGTTTTTCCTCCACCTGTAGGAACGGTGAGAGAAAATAAGCCGGGATTGCTTGTTGCGGCAGAAAGACAGTTTTCTAAAATTTCAGCCCGTGTTGAGTTAATATCTTTTTCCGGGTCTTTTTTTGATAGCTCATCAAGCTTTTCAAAAAGCTTTTTCTCCAAAGCCGACAAATGTACCCAGCCTTTTCGATACTCTGATTTTTCCTTATCAATAAAAGCTTCAGTATCGAGAAAGTCCGCATCGACAAGCGATGAATAAATCATTCTGATAAAGAAAAAGCACTGGATTCCGTATCTCTCAAGTTCTGTAGAAAAAGGTAAATTATTGAATTGTGGTAAATCTTTCAGTAGTTCACAGGGGGCATCGGAATAAGGCGGAATTTCACTGTCAAGGCGCTTCAATAAGGATGAGTTTTTATAGGAATTCCCGTCAGGCAATCCGGCATGATGGCCCGCAATGGCATATGCAATTATCTTGCCACCCAATCAGGAATTTCAG
>JAOUBX010000156.1 GCA_029860075.1 Deltaproteobacteria bacterium
TAGGTTTCATCTTTTATTCTTCTCCATTGGTCGTACCTCTCACCCTGAGACAGGCCACTGTGGAGAATAGCAACCCTGTCACCGAAGCGTTCACGAAAACGGGCCGTCAGTTGAGGGGTAAGCGATATTTCAGGAATAAGAACAATGGCGTTGCCGCCGGTTTTTTCGATGCTTTGAAGGTAGATTTCCGTTTTACCGCTGCCTGTTTTACCTTCCAGCAGAAAGGGGCTGAATCCATCTTTGTTTATGGCGCCGGATATTTCCTTCATTACCTTTTTCTGGGAAAGGTTCAGTTCATGCCTCTTTTCTTTTTCAGCCGGTGTCGTGTTGGCCGGCACAGAAAAAGGATCCCTGAAAACCTCTTTTTCCGGCAGGGTGATAAGCCCTTTTTCTTTTAGTCTCTTTATCGTGCCGTGGCTTGTTCCCATCTCTTTAATGAGAGAGGCGAGGCTCACTTCACCGTGATTTTTTAAATAATTTATAATTTCCTGACTACGTGGGCTGATCTTTGTATCTGCATACTCACCTGATGAGGGCAGAGTGACAAAATAAACCTTCTTTTCCCTTACACGTCCCTTGCTGATCCTTGTTTCCATTTTGACAAAGCCTGCATTTTCAAGGCGGTAGAGCCTTGACAGGTCTTTGCCGCTGCTATGTCTTTTTTTGAAATCAGAAAGTTTTGTTTCTTCTCTGTTTTTCAGGTAGGCCAGGATTCTTTTATCTTCTTTGGAAAGTTTATTTCTGTCGCAAATGTTGTCGCGGCACAAACTGATGGTTTTGAAGGTGGAAGTGTTTATACCTGCAGGCATGGCGCTTTTAATGACTTCACCGAGAGGCGCCTGATAGTAAGTTGATATCCACCTGAAAAAGGTGAGCATGTTTTCGTTAAATAAGGGCGTTTTGTCGAGAAAGGCCTCTATCTCCTTGAGCTTTCCTTTGTGATCTTCCCCGGCTTGTCCCAGGATATAGCCTGTTACTTTCCTTTTTCCCAGGGGAACAAGGACCCTCCTCCCTGTTAAATGGGGGATGTTATTATTGTCTGGCAGAAGATAGGTGAAAGTCTGATCCAGGGGTTGATCGAGGGCAACTTCTACCCTTTCTTCTCTTGTCAATTGATGACCCTTTTTTTGACGCTCCTGATGGCTGTGGCGAGGATAAACGCTGCAAAGGCAAGAATCCATACAAGATCGATGAGCATCCAGGTTCCCGCCTCTCCCAGCACGAGACCACGAGAGATATTGACGCAGTGGACAAGAGGGGTGAACCAGGCAATGATGCGGACAATGAAGGGGAGTTGATCAAGGGGAAAGAAAATGCCGCTAAAGAGGAACATGGGAGCAATAATCAGAGTGAAGTAGTATGAGAAAAAATCATAGGCAGGAGCCTTTGATGTAAAGAACATGGCCAGTGAAGCAAATGCAACGGACAAAATGGCCAGCAGCAGTGGCAGCAGCAGGGCTAACCAGGATTTCACGAGGCCGAAGAAAAACATGACTGTAAGGAAAACCATGCCGGCAATCATACCCTTGGTTGCTCCCCATAAAATGTCACCCGCCGTTATTTCTTCTACTGAAACCGGTGTTACTCTGATGGCATCGTAGGTTTTCTGGACGGCAATCTTTGTGTATGCCGCAAAAGTACACTCAAAGCTGGCGCCGTACATGGCCGCCGAACAGGCGAGGCCCGGCGCTATGAATTCGATATAGCTTACTCCTTTAATGGGGGCAACAAGCGCGCCAAGGCCAAAGCCCATGCCGATGAGAAAGAGTATCGGTTCGCCAAGGTTTCCAATCAGGCTTGCAGCATAACGTTTTCTCCATACGTCGAAGTCTCGTTGCCATACACTGAACGCGCCTCTTGAAAATAGTGATGAAATGCCTGTTTTTATCATTGATAAAGGGGATGTCTTTTTGTTATTCATCGAGTTCTCTCCCTGTAAGACGAAGAAAAAGGTCCTCCAGTGTGGCCTTCCTGTGCAGGACCTCGATGGCGCCCAGGTCGAGAAGCTTCCTGACGATAGGGTCCCCGTCATCGGCAAAGAGGTATTCACGCTCGCCGCTTTTTTCATGTCTGAAGGTGAGGCCTTCCAGGAGGCTGTCCATATCGAACTCAATACCGCTCCTTGATATTATCTCGATAACCTCCTTCTCTAAATGCTCAGCGATTAAGGAGTCAGGACTTCCTTCGGCGACAAAGGATCCTTTGTCCATAATGACTAAACAGTCGCAAAGGTTGTAGGCCTCTTCCATATAATGAGTGGTGAGAAGCAAGGTTGCACCCTCTTTTTTTAGTTTGTGGAGTTTGTCCCAGATGACGTGCCTTGCCTGGGGATCGAGGCCTGTAGTCGGTTCGTCGAGAATTATGAGTTTAGGACTGTTTATTAGCGCTCTTGCGATTACCAGTCTTCTTCTCATTCCTCCTGAGAGTGCCACAACGCGATCATTGCTTCTCTCTTTAAGCTGCATAAAGTCAAGAAGTTCCCTCGCCTTTGCAAGGGCGATGTTTTTGGGTATGGAAAAATATCGGGCATAAGCCAAAAGATTTTCTATTATCGTCAGTTCAGGATCCAGGGAGTCTTCCTGGGGAGCAACACCTATCATGCTTTTGATTGCCCTGTCGTGGATGCCCACTTTTTTGCCGCATACACTTATCGTTCCGGCAGTGGGTGGATTGTAACAGTAGACCATTCCCATGGTTGTCGTTTTCCCTGCACCGTTGGGACCGAGAAAACCGAAACATTCACCTTTCCTGACGGTAAAGTTCACCTCTTTGACGACTTTTTTGTTGCCGTATTTTTTTGTCAGTCCTTTTGCCTCAACAATAGCAGACATATTAGCCTCGAATATTAAATTGGATTTAATTCTACATTTTGCCTCGCTCCATGGCAAGGGATTTGGTGGTAAAAGCTTACAGATGGGATACTCAACATCTCAAGAAATATAATGTCATTTGTTTTATCATTTTTGTTGACTTTGTAAAGTCATTTTGTTATCTTGCCTTTCACAGGGTTAATGAGGTTACATCTTCTTCACAAAGTTATTGTCGATTAGATCCCCGTTTAAAAACTTCATTTTTTGTATTGACAACCAAATCTGATTTTGATATAAATAAAGATTCGCTTTGATTGGCGAGCCTTTGTTTCTTGTTGGTCTTTGAAAACTAAATAGCAGAGAAGTTCAGTCGATTTTTTTTGAGATATTTTTGTTAGGAGTTTAACTCCTTCAGTATAATTTAACTGGAGAGTTTGATCCTGGCTCAGAACGAACGCTGGCGGCGTGCTTAACACATGCAAGTCGAACGAGAAAGCACCTTCGGGTGCGAGTAGAGTGGCGCA
>JAOUBX010000157.1 GCA_029860075.1 Deltaproteobacteria bacterium
CCTATGGTTGGGGGTTGTCGTACCAATACCAACCCTGTTATTGACCACATCGATGTAAAGCGTCCCCGAATCAAAATCCTGATCAGCAGTACCATTTTTAAGGGCAACATCAGAGGGAAGAGAAGCAGATGAAATACTTGTCAATCCCGAACCGTCACCGATAAAAGCAGCAGCTTTTACCGTACCCGCCACATCGAGCGCCTCCGTCGGAGCCGCCGTCCCTATCCCCACCTTGCCGCTAACCTGCGTGAGCGGTGTCCCTTCATAAACAGGCATCTCCGTCGTCGTACCGGTTCCAGACAAAGAGGTATAGGTAACGTCTCCCTCCCCCATGTACTCCATGGTTACGTAAACAGGATCGACAAATGTTCCACCGCTTGATCGCCACACCCGGAGTATCGTCGCAAATGCATCCGTCTTCACCTGCAAGCCGATGTCGTCAAATCTGGGCCCAATGCTGGCTATCGGCAACACCTCGCGCCACTCCCCACCTGTCGTGCCATTACTCGACACTATCAGATATTGCTTCGCATTTGAACGCCCATATGACAGGCTCACCCTTATGGGGTGACTTACGTAATATTTATAAAAACTGCCTAGCTCTATATAACTGCCCAGACCTGTCGCTATTGTCCTATTCTCCTCATATATGCGCCATTGGGATTTACAATCACCGCTCAGACACAGCGAATCCGCTTTCACCGAACCTGCCACATCAAGCGCTTCAGTAGGCATAGATGTCCCTATACCCACTTTACCACCTGTAAAGGTGGCATTTCCCGAAATATTTGACCAAACATTGCTCCCTGATTCGTCAGTCCCGCAAACAATATTTCCGCCCGCATCCGTATCCAGGCTGTCACAATCGGAAATACTGGTTTTGATATTTCCGTTAACGATTAAATCCCCCGCTGCATAGGCCTGTGCATAGACCATCGACATCACCACCGTGTATATTAATATAAGCTTCTTCATGACTCCTCCTTCACATTAAGCCTTTAATTTCATATAAATAAAATAATTAGAAAAACTTTAGCCATTAAGGCGAAATTTCAATATTTTCAATGGTTAAAGTGCCGTTATTTAGCGTTATATCACCGTACAGTGTTGTAACACCCGCAACAGATGAATAATCCGAATTATAGCCGCCCTCCAACGTTACTGAAATGGGCCAATTTAAATTAACGATTTCTGTGAGTCCCGTCATCTTCATCTGAATCGTAACAGCAGACATTCCTTCAGTATGTGCATGTTCATAAGCAGCCTGAATGGAGGTGAAATATATTGGCGTTGTGCCTCCAATCCGCACGAGCTGATCTGTATAATTAAAAGAAGCGGTAACCGTTGTATCTGCATTTAGAGTAACCGTACAGTTACCTGTGCCGCTGCACCCGCCGCCATTCCAGCCGGTAAAGACAGACCCCGTACCAGGCACGGCAGTTAAAGAAACACTGGAACCATGCGTAAAGGCAGCAGAACAGTTGATCCCGCAATCTATACCCGCAGGAAGGCTGGCTACCGTTCCTCCATCTTGAGGTACAGTATTCACATTAAGATTGTTACCAAAACTCGCTGAAAGCTGACATTCTGCAGTAACCGGCCCTGTTATATAAGTATTGCCGACGAGCCCCCCCCCACAGTCGCTTTCTACCGACAATAAATGATTGCCAATGTCCGGTTCTATCAAAAAGCTGGTAGCGTTACCGTAAACCACGGTTGCCTGAGCTGGTGTGATAGTACCTCCTGCTCCCGCCGTCGCCGTTACCGTGTGGGCAAGGTCGGTAAATGAGGCCGTCACGGTACAATCGGCGGTGATGGCATCCGTCACAAAACTGTTATCCGTTACCAAGATACCACCACAGCCGGTCACTGACTCGATGTCATAACCCGCATCGGGTATGATCGCATAAGTAATAACCGAACCCGTATCCACCATAAGCGGATAATCAGGATACATCGTTCCGCCTGAACTGATATTAGTCATTACAACCAGTTGTAGACCGAAAGAGCCCGTAAAATCAACCCATACAGGATCATTACCGTCAACCGCATTTGTGTCCCCCAAGCGGCCATTACTGTTACCTGCATTGTCCCAAGCTATCTGACCATTTCCTTCATCCATGCGCCAGTTGCCTGCCAATCCAGCCTCATTACCCTGAACAAGAATATTCATATTGTCTGAGACTTCCTGTGCTGTTCTCACATCACTCCAGAAACGAACTTCATCAATGAGTCCATCAAAAGCAACATCAGATGTATTATTATTTCTCGTACCGATAGTGAGGGGTACATTATTATCCATACTGTTTGTTCCAATATTATCAAAGACTACAGTGGTTAACGGATCTTCCGCCCCGTCAACATAGAGTTTAATGCCTGAACCACCATTTCCGTCATAGGTAACTGCCACATGATGCCACTGCCCATCGATAACATCAACTCCACCATCTACATGTAAATAATGAGTACTATCAGCCATCATAAAAAATGAAAACTGATCATTTTCTTCATCATTAATCATCAAATAATAACCTCGTGTACCAATAGTCGTATCCTGTTTGGCAATAACAATATGATTTCCTGTTACTTTCTCATCAGCCTTAACCCATGCTTCCAGCGTAAATGGCATGGCACTGTACAAATTGAATCCGGATGCATTTTCGAAAATCACAACATCATCAACACCATCAAATTGAAGCGCATTTGTGGTAGGCAATTCCTCAATAGGCGATGAAAAATAGGCCTCGATACTGCGATTGGTAGTCACATTGGTAAAGGTATAGGACGGTACGGCTCCCACCGAAGTTCCATCGACAAGGACATCCTGGATGCGAAGGTTCTGGCTGGGCGTTATGGTAAATGCCGCACTTCCCCCCTCTTCCACATAATTCACCTTATTTGAGGGCGTTATCGTCCCGTTCGGACCCGCTGTTGCCGTTATGATGTACTGCTTCTTCGATACCCCCCAGGCATCATACCACGCCGGATCACGCGTCTCGACATTCCCGTTGGTCCCAAGATACCCAAGACTCCTTCCCGTCATGTCTCCTGCCACCTGACCCTGACCCTCGTTCATAGGCCAGTTCGATATGAGGCCGGCCTCCCCCGGCCCAAACTGCCCATCCATACCGGCATAGATCTCTTCGGACGGCCGCACTACGCTCCAAACACGTGCACCGGAGATTAAACCATCGAAATAAA
>JAOUBX010000158.1 GCA_029860075.1 Deltaproteobacteria bacterium
TCGGTAACACTCACCACCTTGCCCCGCCTGTCGTATTCTGTTGTCGTTGCATTGTTATTGGCGTCTGTTACTGTCTCAGGCAGGTTGAGGGCGTTATAAACCGTTTTAGTGATATTACCGTTGTAATCGGTCACTTCAATGACATTACCCATCTTGTCATAAACAAGGGCTTTGGTCCGGGCAAAAGCCGTTCCTTCCGCTTCGACAACTTTCGTCGGCCTGTCTTCAGCATCGTAAGTTGTCTTTGTTTCTGCCCCTCTTGCATCGGTTACAGTCTCTACATTGCTGTTAAGGTCGTAAGTATAAAGCGTGCTCTTAAGCTCGGCGTCAGTGGCCTTTTCCACAAGACCAAGTTCATTACGGACGAAACGCTTTGCATAGCCGTTGCCATCAATGATGCGCACTTCCTTCCCTTCCCCGTCATACCATATTTTACTTATGTAACCATCAGCATCAGTCACCTGCCATGGACGGTTCCATTGGTCATAGGCCGTGCTTGTTACCCTGCCAAGAGGGTCGGTAAGAGTTATTACATTGCCCGACGTATCGTAACCATAAGCGGTCTCTATCGTGCCAGGCTGAATCATCCTGGTGCGGCGGTTCTGTTTGTCGTATTCGAAGGTAGTTGTTTTTAGTTCTGCATCAGTCTGGCTAATTAGATTACCGGCTGCGTCATAGGCAAAGCTGCTTGTATCGTTCAGGGCATTGGTTTGGCTTACCTTGAGATAGCGGCCGTTATAAACGAAGCTCGTAACATTCCCCTCCTGATCGGTAACAGACTGGAGGTTCTTTTCAGCGTCGGCCTCGTTGTAATAGGTGTTAATGATTCTACCCGCCGCCTGACTGGCCAGGGCCGGCTGAATAGTTTCGGTGAGACGGCCAAGATCATCGTAATTATAAGTTGTCACTCTTCCTTCGTAATCGGTGAGGGTCTTGAGATTGTCCGCCAAATCATAGGTCATGCTCATAATATGGCTCAGGCGGTTCGTTGTGGTAATACGCCTGTTAAGAGCATCGTAGGTATGGGCCGTGGTGACGTTTTTCCAGTCCGTCTCGCTTGTGAGATTACCGTTGGCGTCATAAACAAAAGACCTTGTCCCAGAGCTGCTTCTAGAAATGCTTGCCACCTGATTGCGTGCCGTATAGCTGTAGGTAAGCGTGAGGCCATTGCGGTTGGTCTCGCTCAAGAGATTCCCTACTGCATCATAATTGTAATCAACGATATTCGTCGAACCGGCGGGAAGGCTGTAGTCGGTAATATTGGGATAAATAACCTGATCGGGCTGATCGAGGCCGTCATAGGTATATTCTGTTTTGAATCCCCGCGGGTCGGTAAGGGCAATGCGCCTGCCGCGGATGTCGTGGTCATAGTCGGTGACGCTTCCTTCGGAGCCGGTAACGGTGTCGGGATTACCGTAGGCGTCGTAAGTATAATCGGTTGTATTATTACGGCCATCGGTCATGCTTCTTCTTTCCCCTGTGGCAAAATAGCTGTAGCTTACGCTGTTTCCGTCACCATCGGTGTAGTTTGTCAGGTTCCCCTTGGTGTTATAAATCCAGCTTTCAGCTACGCCATTCCTGTCGGTGCGGCTTTCAGGAAGACTGAATTGCGGGTTCCAGGCAGTGACAATACTGTTGCCGTAGGGGTCCGTCTCTTTGGTAATGTTCCCCTTGCCGTCATATTCATAGAGCGTCACATTGCCCAGCGCATCGGTGCGGGAGGTCATCACATTGTCCGCCTTGCCCTCGTCTATAGACCAGGTCATGTGCGTTGTTCTGCCAAGGGGCTCTTCGATGGTGAGGGGATTGCCGTGGAAGTTGAGCCTATAGACTGTATCTTTACCGGCAAGATCGGTAACGACACGTTTGTTTCCGCCGGCTACATCATAAAGAAAGAAGGCGGCGTTGCTGTCGGGATAGCGCACGGCCTTGACCACGTCCTGTGATTTGAGGTATTTGGTGAAAGTTCTCAGGTTGGAATCGACTTCATCAGGGCCGTAATAATCGTAGGCAAAACTGTTGCCATTGACGTCGGTGGCTGTCTTATTCAAATACAAATAACCCCCGCCATGCGTTAACATGGCAGGGGTGTTGCAGATTTAGTTTAATTCAATTGTCAAAGAACTTTGCGGAATCTTTACCGCGATAAAACTACTCTATTTGAGGCCAATTCTGTCAATTGCGTAGACCAGCCCCCTTATTTTCTTTTATAAAGCCTTTATCTTTTAACTTCAACTACTTAGCTCGGTTCGACCACTTCACGCCCTTTCCATTATCCCGCATCAATATATGGTCTTTCATATTTATATTTTTCATATTTTTTCGGTGCAAAATCCACACTCCATTTTCTACAAATTATGTGAATTCCATCTAGTTTTTCATTTTTACCCCAACCTCTATAATAAGAACTCGCCAAAACGATGTGACACAATTTATTTCTATCTTTCTGATTTAATTCTAGGTCGTGAAAACGTTTATTCCATCTTTGAAATTCTTCACTATCTATACAATTATAAATGTCATATATTTCTAATGGAAACTCTTCTCCAAAGCCAATACCAGTGGTTTCATATTCAACACGAAGAACACCAATTAACTTGATCATCCAAACCTGCTGAACAGAGTACTCATCTGGAGTTGATACTATTAAAGAAACCTGATCTAAACAGGGATTTATTTCAAATTTAATCAGACTGCTATCATGAAAATCTTTAGAGCCCGGTGCACCAATATTTGGCTTTTTCATTATTTCTCTCCTATTTCTTCATTTTAATATGCGCGTTAGTAGCTGTTCTTTCTGTAATCCTTCCAGCGTCAGTTAATGGAATACGTTGGTGCTTTTTATTTATACCCCACTTATGCCAATGCCCTGCATTCTTTCCTTGCTGGCTAATTGGATCATATGCAACTCTAACAATGTCTTTGCTATCAACAAATTCGTGCCTACCAGTTTGCTTATTTATTCTTTCTGTAAGTCCTTTGTCTAATAACTTTTTTCTCCCAGATTTCAGAGATTTCCCTTTAAGTCTTATCTTACTTATATCATCAGTAAACCTTACTCTACTTTTTGAGGCACTCCCCCCCCCTTTTGCCTGCGACGCCCCCTTATTTCCAGCATTATTACTACTGCTCATAAGCATTGCACCACCTTCTAACGAGGCTCCACCTTGTGCCCCCCCTGCTTCAC
>JAOUBX010000159.1 GCA_029860075.1 Deltaproteobacteria bacterium
AGCCGGTTATAGTCGTAGATATACTTGATCGATTTCGAATCGGCTCTCAGGTTAGGCGTTATTTTCCCGGTGAGATTGCCTGCCTCATCATATTTGTATTCCACATTGCCCGTGTCGGGGTTATCTACATAGTTGCAAGCCTGACCCTGACCCCTTCACAGTGAAGAGGGTAGACCTAAAAGAGAACCTCTTTTCTTCTTCTAATGTTTTTCTAATGTTCGCATTGTTTTATTCCGAGGAATGTAAACACTTAGAAAGTAAATAATAGCCGTAACCCAGTTAAATGTAATAAATGCTATTCCCCATAGCAATTTATATTTCAGCTTTTGCTTTACAATGAGGTCAAAAAACATCCAAAACCACAATATTAATCCACAAAACACTGCAATGATTATAAGATAAATAATTGGATGATTTGATGGGACCTTTCCTGAATGAACATCCACAAATGGCAAAGTAATAAAAGGTAGTATTAAAAAAAACAATAAAAAAATCCCTATATATATATTTTTCATTATCTCCTCTTTAGTTTTTATATTTATTTATAGTTATCGAAAGTTGGTAATTGTTCTCCGTTTCTAAAGTCTGGAGGGCTTGAGGGCTTAACTGTGCGTTCAAGTTCTGATAAATTCATAGTTATAGAGACATCCATAAAAGGTATGCTTACACCTGCCTCTACCACTGTATCTTCCCCTCCCATATCAATTGACAAATTGTCTTTCGATAAGAGTGGCCCTTTTCTCTTAAAATCAATACCTTTCAACATATCCCCTATAGATTTCCCGGTTCCCGGA
This sequence comes from Deltaproteobacteria bacterium, assembly GCA_029860075.1. NCBI lineage: Bacteria > Pseudomonadati > Myxococcota > Myxococcia > Deltaproteobacteria bacterium. Next base: position 795 of record JAOUBX010000159.1, read on the forward strand.
ATTACTTTGCCTACAAAATCTTTCTTAGACTGTACAGGGCTACCTTGTGCACTTCTTTCTGCTTTAGCCCCAATACCTCCTAAGAAAAGGGGACAGATTTTTTTCAATTAAATAAATCTGTCCCCTTTTCTTGTCCCCTTTTCTTGCCCCATAGTTGTAAGCCTGTGCCTTTTCCTGCTTAGAGCAGGAAAAGGAGCACAATCAAGCCCATCCGTGAAGATCAATTTTCATAGGTGAAAGCTTTATAATCTCTAAAATTAAACGATAAACTTTTGTTGGAATATGCTTAGGATATTCATAGAATACCTCATATTCACTAGACTTTGTTTTTAATAGTAATCTCCATGCATCCTTTACAATAGTATCAGATTTAGAAAAACCTAATTTTTCAACTTCTTTCATATGTTTTTGCAATACTTCCCAATCATTTTGAGAAATTTTACCCTTTCTTTTGGCAATTACTTTAGAAAATTCTTTTTTTCCCCCTTCTTGAAACTTAAGAGAACCAAAAACAACATTATAAGACCTATCTCTCATTATAGTAATAACGTAAACTTCTTCAATTCCTCCAGGTGAAAATATTTCTAATGTCAGCACAGGTTTATCACTATTGGTTGTTGTACATTGACACGCTACAAATATACTGCATCCTATAATAAGTAATTCTCTAAATCTTATTTTCAATATGCCCCCCTTAAGTCAATTGATTGTTCCTTTCTTAAATTATTTTCTGTAATATCACCAGCTTGTACATTTTTTAATCCAACTGTTGCTAATTCTTCAGCAGGAACAGTTTGAGTGACAGGATTACCGGCACTATCAGTATATGTGTGTGTATCCATTGTACTGTATGGAGTGGCTTTCCCACGCATAGAACGGTCAGCATGAACCATCTCATGCCCTAATCCAATAGAATTTGGACGACCTCTTTTGGGGCTAACCTTCCCAGTAGTTGGGTCTAACGTTTTAATAGGTGGATTCGATGTTGTATCAAAATATACCCCCGTATCAGAACCTGTACCATTTGTCGCAGCTGTTGGATTTAAATCAAACTCTTTGTTACCTCCTCCTGAAACAACATCTATTGTTACAGTTTTTGGTGATAATCTCATCCGACGAATCAAACGAGTTCCCATAACTTTACCTTTTCCTCCGGCTTCTTTTTTTCCAAGACTTTTAATTTTTATTTCATTACCATCAATAAATAAAGTATCACCTGTTAATGCCTGTAGATTATTAAGAACTTGTTTTTTTTGGGCCTTTAATAAACCAGGCGCCAATTTAATAGTTTGGCCATCTGGATCGATAAATTTAACAGGATTGGTTCCAGCATAACCATATAGATTAAGATTAATAGGGTAATAAACCCCACTTATTCCCCCATTTCGATCAAGGTATAGATTTAATATCGGATCAGCACTAACCCATACACTTATCCTCGGCTCATAATACCTTGCCCCAAAGTAATACATCCCTGTTTCAGGATCAAGCTCTTTCCCGGTAAACTTGTAAGGAAAATAGACCTCGCTTTTAGTCTCCTCTACCCAGGCCTCACCGTAAGGGAAGTACTCCATATGCTCGTACATATCACCGGCCGCATCAGTGATGATGTTGCTGCTGCCGAGGTGATCCGTATGATAATAGTATACCGCTTTTTCTTCGAAAGTGTTGTTGCCTTGTCCACCACCCGTATTTCCTCCGCCATTACCGCCTCCGGGAGGCGTGCCGCCACCACCGCCGGGTGGTAAGTTTCCGGCAGGAACTATCTGCCCGTCAGGTGTTACCACATAACCCAGCTTACTCAGTCTTCGATAGATACCGGACTTTTGACCATTTCCACGGGAGAGCGCATTTTCAAGGCCTTTTTCGGACTTTCCGGGCAGTGCCGTATCTGTCGTGCCCCCTGTGGGCGCAGCGCTGACTGCCTGCTGATGTATTACACTGGTTTGTTTTGCCGCCTGTCCGGGAGGCGTTGCAGCCACTTTCCCTTTTGCTAATCCCTGCCCTTTACCTTTTCCATTGCCGGGGAGTGTGTCTGCAAATTGTACCGTCTCCTGAACAACGGGTTGCTGTGCTTGCCGCTGCGCCACTGGACTGTCTTGCGCGCTTTGATTAGCCGCAGGGGCTGTTGTGGTGGCTATAGCCGTTGTGCTTGCCGTCTGAATAGTCGTCGTCTTTTGCGGACTTCTCGTTACCTGCTGGAGTTTCAGCTTTGTCGCAATCCGGGTGTTTCCAACAAAAACATGCTTAGTATGAATGGCCCCGTTACGCACGGCATAATTTTCATTAACATAGATGACTTCACCATAACGGCCTCGCTTGAGCACACGGGTTCCATCGGCGTCATAACGGAATTCC
>JAOUBX010000160.1 GCA_029860075.1 Deltaproteobacteria bacterium
GCCTTTTTCGTCGATGAAATGCCGGCCGGCGATTATGAATTCTCCTATATAGCCAGGGCGACGACGCCGGGAACTTTCCTAAGACCGGCAGGGCATGTGGAAGCCATGTATGCCACAGAGAATTACGGCAAAACATCATCAGACCGGGTCATCGTAAAATAGACTGTGAAGTTAATGAAAATAAAGAGCAGGCCGGTATATTTATTTGTTCTATCGGTCTGCTTTTTTATTTTATCTTTTCTGGCTTTTCCCCACTTTCTTAAATATGATTTTTCAGAGTTGAAAAAAAGTTATGAAGAATCTTACCGGATTTATGACAGGAAAGGCGTTCTCCTTCGTGAAGTTGTAAATAGTGAAGGTTTCCATGCCTACTGGGTCGATTATCCGGATATCCCGACTGCACTGATCAAGGCAGTTATCGCTACGGAAGATGAGCGCTTTTATAAGCATAAGGGTGTTGATTATCTTGCCCTTATGAGGGCTCTTTTTCAGAACGTTACCGAGCTTGAGGTCCAGTCCGGTGCGTCAACCATTACCATGCAGCTCGCCAGGCTAATCGGTGATTATCCCCGCAATATATTCGGCAAGATGGGACAGATATTTACTGCCAGGTCCCTGGAGGCAGGCTTAAACAAGGAGGAGATCCTTACCCTCTATATCAATATGGTTCCCATGGGAGGGGGGAATATTGGTATGGAAGCCGGCGCCAGGGAGTATTTCGGGGCTTCGTTAAACCTTTTAAGCAGATCACAGATAGCCTTTCTTACCGGCCTTATCCAGGGACCGGGAGTATACAGCCCATACAATAATCTCGATGGTGCCGTAGCACGCCGTAATTATGTGATAAAGAGATTAAATTACATGGGCTTGTTAAATTCTTCTGATGCAGACAGGGCAAAGAAAGAGCCCGTTACTTTATCTAATATAGATAGAAAACCTTCAGCAATGCATTTTACAGACTATGTGCTTGGTAATATAAAAAAAGCTTCCAGCAGGAATAGGGGAGGTGAACTACATACGACAATTGATGAATCTCTAAATAAAAATATTGAATCGCTTCTCTCCTCTCATATCAAGAAGCTTCAGACCGGAGGAATCACCCACGGGGCGGTACTTGTTATCAATAACAGGTCGATGGAGATCCTCAGTATGGTGGGTTCTCCCGACTACTGGGACGGTGACAAGGGAAGTAACAACGGAACGACCATGTTGCGGCAGCCAGGTTCTACATTGAAGCCCTTTACCTATGCAATGGCTTTTTCGGAAGGGAAAAGTCCAGCCCATGTCATTCCCGATATTCCTATTAATTATGGAGGGAAAGATAGCAAACTCTATGAGCCTCAAAACTATTCGGGTAAGTTTTCAGGGCCCGTAACCCTTTATGAAGCCCTGGGAAGAAGTTTGAATGTGCCCGCCATTCGCCTCGCAAATGCCATAGGTATTGATGCCCTCCTGGAGCAACTCCATAAGTTCGGCTTTGAAAGTCTGAAGAAAAATACCGGCCACTATGGTCTTGGCTTGACCCTTGGTAACGGGGAGGTATCGCTTCTTGAACTTGTAAGGGCCTATTCGATCTTTCCAAATAAAGGTTACTTACGAAATATTAATCATATTTCAAATTCTTCAGCAAATGATGAGAATGGCGGTATTCAGGTTCTCGATGAAGAGATCGGTTTTCTGATTACTGAAATCCTGTACGATGAAAATTTACGCATGAGGGCATTCGGTTTTGATAATCCCTTGTTATTTGAATTCCCTATTGCAATAAAAACGGGTACATCGAGTAACTGGAAGGATAACTGGGTAATAGGATACACAAAGGATCATACAATCGGTGTATGGGTTGGTAATTTTTCAGGTGAACCTACAAATCAGTATTCCGGGGCCATTGGCGCAGGTCCCCTCTTCCAGCAGATAGGCCGGCTCGTTCATTATTCACGGAAAGAATCCGACAGCCCCATCTGGTCTCATCCTTCAGAAAATGTTGTCAAGGTGGAAGTCTGCTCCGTGTCTGGTGTTATCCCTAATAAGCATTGTACGCACAAAAAGCAGATGCATGTACTGAAGGTTTTAATGCCAAAGGAAAAATGTGACGTCCATCGTGAAGTTGAAATCGACATACGTAATGGAATGATTGCATCGGAAAAGGTTGCTCCCCAATATAGAACGCGTAAAGTCTATGAATACCTCGATCCTGAATATTTTACCTGGATGTCTCAACTGAACCGTCAGCCGCCACCGGAAAAAGTGTCTCCCTTAAATGACAACTATAATAAATTTGCCGTTATCAATCCGCGCGACGAGGAAGTCTATATTTATGAACCGGGATATAGCGAGGAAACCCAGAGTATCGAACTGAGGGCGCTCGTTAAGGTGTATACGGAAAATTTGTACTGGTATGTTAACGATAAAATATTAGAGCCCGCCAAATGGCCCTACAAGGCATCGCTGCCAATGAAGCCCGGAACCTATGCCATCAGCTTCGGGACAGCCAAGGACAGGAGCGAGCCCGTGTCTATAACGGTAAAGTGAATTCAAAAAAGGAAAAATCAAAGTCCTCCCTCTACTCCTCGATGAAATCATACCTTGCCTCTTTATATTTCTCCTTATCCACCATCTTCCGCATATTAACCATCGTATGGTAGGGCTGGGAAACAACGACGGAATTAACGAGCCATGAGGGCAGGTTGCCTCCGGGATCGTTGTGTACCTGGTAGACAACTTCCGTCATGCCTTCTTCCAGCGGCGTGAAGAGCCAGTGCCCCTTGATCATTTTTACACGGACAAGGCCTTTTTTTTCAGGGATATAATCGGGAACGCCGAGGATGTTTATTCTTACAGGGCCCTTGGGGGACTCCTGGTTGATGGTATTAAGAACAATGGCGTCCCGGTCACTTACGGGCCAGGGCGCTTCATTGATGGTGTAGGTATAGCTCTCCTGGGGGTTGACTCTTTTAAGGAGCCGCCCTTCTCTGCATGTGTGTATCCAGCGGGGACATGCCG
>JAOUBX010000161.1 GCA_029860075.1 Deltaproteobacteria bacterium
GCAGGCCCGTGGCATCGGTTTCAGTAAGCAGCCTGCCCAGCTTGTCATAGGTGTAGGTTGTTGACTTTCCGTTGGCGTCGGTCACCTGGGTCAGCTTGTCCACCCCGCCGCCGCAACTGCCGCAGCCGGCGGCGCTGTAACTCATGAAGGTGGCCTTATTGAGGGCGTCGATAACGGATTGGATAGAACCATCATCCCATATATGATCAGGTATAAAATTTCTGTTCGCTCTTGCCATCTCTTTCCTTAAACACCCCTTTTTACCCCCAAAATAGGCCTTCTAAGCCTATTTTCAGGCCTTTTTCAAGACCTTTTCCTTTAACTTTCAACTACTTAGCTAGGTCCGACCCCAGCACTGCCAGCGATGCGTTATGTGCCATACATGACCCGGTATAAATATCCTGTTCGCTCTTGCCATCTCTTTCCTTAAACACCCCTCTTTACCCCCAAAATGGGCCTTCTAAGCCTGTTTTCAGGCCGTTTTTTAGATCTTTTCCTTTAATTTTCAACTACTTAACTCGGTCCGACCCTATCGTATTATCGTATTTTCGTTATAATTATCCCGGTCATCATTGAACTGAAGAACCAAGCAACACTGAGCACCTTGTACACCATAAAATATACAATGAGATTTAGACTTCTCAATTTTTCCTTCTGCTTTATATATCGCACGAGTTTTATCATATTCGATTACCTCTTCTACAAGATCCATAACTCTGAAGGAAATATATTTTTTTCTGTCAATTATGGCTTTGTCGAAATGAATGATCCCTTCATTAGAAGACATACATAAAACATCTCTTAGAATGTAATTACGCAATTCAATCTCCAACGTACGAAGTCCTTCACTAAGCAACTTGGTATAAGAAAAACTAAGTTTGCCTTGATTTGAATAATAACGGCTTAATGCATGGTCGAATCTATCATCATTGAGTTCAATAAGGTAAGCAAAGGATGAGTAGCTCCTTATGTTGCCATCTACTGAAGCCACTCCAGCCAAATACCCATCTAGCCTAGCTACATTTTTAGATATTAAGTCTAACATAATTATTGATCCTTTCTGAATAAATTGATACCTCATCACTATGCTTTGCTGAAGATGGCCATGGCCTTTTTTAATATATCCCGCTCCATCTCGGTATCTTTAAGCTTCTTCTCCAGTTCACGTATCCGCTTCTGCTCTTCTGTCAAAGCTTCAATGCCTTTGCCAGGAAAAGCCAATTCTCCTTTTTCCTTTAGGGCCTTCCGCCATTGATAAATCAGGTCCTTGCTGATCCCCAAGCTCTCTGCCACTTCCGGAATACTTCTTCCAGGCTCCTGTGACAGTAACACAGCATTTCTTTTAAAATCTGAATCATACTTCCTTCTTTTTTGAATACCCATTCTTTCCTCCAGTCGTGTTATTATAACGACTTAACTGGGTGTCCACAATATCGGGGTAGGTTCATATCCTAAGAAGGGCAGCGTCCACATATAATTCGATAAGTTTCTTCTAGCTTCTCCTTAGCAGCAGTTAATATTGCAATACGTCTAACATGACCACCATAGCTATCTGATGCTGGATTCAAGTCTATTTTCCTCCATGCAATTTGTGATCTCAATACATTTATTGCATGAAGCAAGCGTCGACACGCTTCATCACCGCCAAAAGGGTCTGGCTTAAAATTTAGAGCTTCATTTTCTTCATATTTATCGTAAGGAGCGGGCTCTTTTGCCTTCCCGCCTCCTGACATAGCCGCTGCCCCAGCAGCAGCGCCCCCAACTGTAGCTGCGCCACCACTAGGAGATAAACCACCGCCACCACCTGTTGGAACAACAGTATAAGGGGGAATTAAGCTGCTTCCACCTCCAGGTGTAAACTGTATCGGACCCCCAGGTTTATAACCTATCAATCCCCAAGGATCAATCCAATTCACCGGATTCTGTTGGACATAAGAATAAACATTATAATCCCCCCCCTCAAACCCAATCGGATCCTTACTTATAAACCTCCCCACCTCCGCATCATAAAACCTCGCACGATAATAATAAAGCCCCGCCTCTTCATCCCACTCCCTGCCCGTATAAGTATAAAGCCTATCAAGCGATCCCTTAACAAGGTTCCCAAAGGAATCATAACCAAAACTGTAACCCGCCTCAGATGTACCCGATGCATTAGTCAACTTCATAACAGAACCGAGTCCATCAGCATGATAGTAATACCAGCTCCCTCCCGTCTTTACCGCCAAGGGCTCATCAATACCCGGCCCATGAATAAACTGCTTAACTAAAGTGGTACTATTCTCGTAAACAGCAACAATATCCTCATTATCATAGAGATACTCCATATTCACCGTCACCGAACCATCAACAGTGACCGTTCGCCCAATACGCCTGCCAAAGACGTCATACTCATATTCAACAACAGTTGAAGAAATACCGAATACCCGCTTTACGCGAACAAGCCGCTCTTCATAGTCATAACCATAATCAACGCTGTCAGCCACATCCGTAAAGGTTGTCTGGTAGCCTTTACCCGCCACATCATAATAGGTAAATCCGCCAACGGTTGTCGAATTGGTAAAATCAGGATCGAAACCAGGGTAATAATTGTTAATGAGGTCATTATCATGGGCCTGCCTGTTACCAATGGCGTCATAAGTGTAGTTCTCGAACATGGCGCCCTCGGTACTGGTATGTGAAGCAAACCTGAGACGATAAAGATCGTCATAGATGTAGGAGATTTTTTTGCCGTCGGTGGCTTTGCTCAAACGGTTGCCCACCTTGTCGTAGCTATAAACGGTACTGGAAACACCGGGGGTAATAACCCCCACCATGCGGCCTGAAGCGTCATAAGAGTAGTTTGTAAAAACAGTGTTTGGATAAGTCAGCTTCTCACGACTGCCGTCAAGGCGGTAGTCGTAATCGAAGACTCCCGGCTCTGCTGTGATCGTATCAAGCTGATTTGCATCGGTATAAGTGTAAGTTATGGTCCGATTGAGACCCA
>JAOUBX010000162.1 GCA_029860075.1 Deltaproteobacteria bacterium
GGGTTACAATCCTGCCAACCCGGTTAAATGAGGCATTGGCTGCGCCATAGGTATATTCCGTATCAGCCCTGTAAGGATAATCGATTCTTGCAAGCCGGTTATAGTCGTAGATATACTTGATCGATTTTGAATCGGCTCTCAGGTTAGGCGTTATTTTCCCGGTGAGATTGCCTGCCTCATCATATTCGTATTCCACATTGCCCGTGTCGGGGTTGTCTATAGAGTTGCAAGCCTGCCCCCCCTCCCTTGCCCTCTTTTACTTTTACTCCTATTACTTCCTTTAATGTAATCCCTTAATCGATTGTATTATTTTCACAGGGTCTTTTTCTCCAGTAAAATAGATTGCTCTTATCCGCGCAATCTGAAAATGTTCTTCTATTGTTAACTCCTTCCACATTTTATCACTTGGTCTACTGCCTTTCTTGCCCCAACCGCTGATATTATAACAAAATTTATTAAATGTATTCCGGGCGATATCTTCAAGTTCACTATTGTTTTGAAGATATTTTAAGACTACGCACATAGTCTTAACAAAATTTTCGCTATTCTTTGCTATATTTTCAAAATCAATCCTGATATCCCCATGAATTTGATTAAATTGATTTATCGCTTCCTGTAAATTACCTCCTATCATGTATGATACGACATAGGTCCAGGTATCCACCCAACGGTTACCAACTGAAGTATTTTTTTCCGGTGGTTCATATTTTTTTCTAACTATGCTTAAATAATATAATGATTTGCGGAGGTTTTTATCAGTCTTACCCGTTAATATCCAGTTTGCTTTTTGAAGGTATTCATAATTTAAGTAAAGTCCCAACTCTTTTGGATAAGGAGGATTCATATATTGCATCAAATCACCAACTTTAATAGCAGTCTCTGAAAACTTTTTTGCCAAAACGGCAAGTTCTAAACCACGCTCGACCAAACCGCAAACTATTTCATTAATACAATCATGCAGTAAACTTTGAGCCCCTCCTGAAAGCCCTCTCTTGTTTATTTTAGATTCTTCAAAGTCTTCTTTATAGGTTTCCGGAGAAAATAGAACCTGGTAATCTTCCCTTAAATAATAGGCATGCATTTCATTCCAATAATTTTCGACAACTCTATCCATAACAATTTATAATAGTGACATCTTTCCAGTAAAGCATTTGGTATCTTCAAATTTGCATAAAGCTATTAAGGGTACAAAAGCTGAAATCATTTTGGAAGAATTGTCATTTTTTTTATACACCCTTACAGACATCGCTGTTCTAACCTTTTAATTAATACGAGGTATATTAGTATCTGGTGGCGACCTTAAACCATAGTCTATCATCATTTGGTCCCAATCAGACACGCCATTTTGTTCTGCTCTCTTATTCCTATCCGCAGATTCTACTATAATAGAAAAAATACCTAATACACCTAAAGTCGTTTTTACCCCTTTAAAACGCATGCCTCTTTCAGCTAACTTTGATCCTTCTCGCGCTGGTTTAAGGCTTCCTGGGGCATTATTGGTTACAATTTTTTCAATATTTTTATTTGTTAGAGCTTTATTAATTTCTTTTGCTAGCTCAGGAGTAATTTTCTTTTCTTTAAGGAGATTTTCTATTCCTCCTTTTACTCTATCTGCATTTACTTTATCACGCGTCAGCCCTGGTACTTTATTAACTGTTTTACCTGTAGTATATGCTTTATTGTCATAGTATTTTAAAGTTTTAGATTCTTCATCGAATGTAATAAAATCGGCACCACCCTTACGTCCCGGTGCCGATAGTGGTATTTCTTTTCTTCCTAAGGCCTCTTTAAATGCTGCATATTCACCATCATGTCCAAGCTTATGAGTAGCACTATTACCATCCGGATCAACCAGTTTTATTGGATTTTGGTGAGTATACGCATAAAGACTTAGATTTACAGCATTATATACTCCTCCCATTCCAATTAAACCCAACGCATTTGTGCCATCTTCTGGCAAATATCTACTAAGTACTGGATCAGCACTCACCCAAACACTAATCCTCGGCTCATAATACCTCGCCCCAAAGTAATACATCCCTGTCTCAGGATCAAGCTCTTTCCCGGTGAACTTGTAGGGAAAATAGACTTCGCTTTTAGTTTCCTCTACCCAGGCCTCACCATAGGGGAAATACTCCATGTGCTCGTAAGTGTCACCTACTGCATCGGTAATGATGTTGCTGCTGCCGAGATGATCCGTATGATAATAGTATACCGCTTTTTCTTCGAAAGTGTTGTTGCCTTGTCCTCCGCCCGTATTTCCTCCGCCATTACCGCCTCCGGGAGGCGTGCTGCCACCACCGCCGGGTGGTAAGTTTCCGTCAGGTACAATCTGTCCGCCCGGTGTTACCACATAACCCAATTTGCCAAGCCTGCGGTAGATACCGGACTTCCGGCCATTCCCGCGGGAGAGCGCATTTTCAAGGCCCTTCTCGGAATTGCCGGGCAGTGCCGTATCTGTTGTGCCCCCTGTGGGCGCAGCGCTGACTGCCTGCTGATGTATTACACTGGTTTGTTTTGCTGCCTGTCCGGGAGGTGTTGCAGCCACTTTCCCTTTTGCTAATCCCCGCCCTTTAGCTTTTCCATTGCCGGGAGGGGGATCTGCAAATTGTACCGTCTCCTGAACAACTGGTTGCTGTGCTTGCTGAACCGTTGTGCTGCTTTGAGCAGTCTGATCAGTTGCTGTTGTTGTTGAGCTTGCAACAGTTGCTGGCTGTGTTGTTGTCGTCTGCATAGTCGTCGTCTTTTGCGGACTTCTCGTTACCTGCTGGAGTTTCAGCTTTGTCGCAATCCGGGTGTTTCCAACAAAAACATGCTTGGTATGAATGGCCCCGTTACGTACAGCATAGTTCTCGCTGACATAGATGACTTCACCATAGCGGCCCCGCTTGAGTACACGGGTTCCATCGGCGTCATAACGGAATTCCGTCGTGCTTCCGCTGTCCGCTACTGACTGGAC
>JAOUBX010000163.1 GCA_029860075.1 Deltaproteobacteria bacterium
ATTTGGAACTCTATCAGAATGATGACTGGGACGGTGATGGGATTAGTAATTATATTGAGGTGGAGAATGATGAAAATAACTTGAACCCAGTAATAATTAATGAAGATTACCTGCCTGAAGGGGACGCTGGTGCTATACCTGCTAATGTAAATACACTTATGGCCTACTCGCAGGGTACCCATGGGGATGGTAGATTATTTGGTGGACTTAGAGTTGCAAATAATGATAAGGGGTACTTTTATCAGCATAGTGTGGATGTCGATGATACTGATAACTTCGCTATTCCAGAAGTTTTGCAGCGCATTGAGGCCGTTGCGAAAGAATGGGAACGGCGTCATCCTGATCTTGAACCGCTGAAGTCTAATATGTTTACTAATGGTGATAGAGATAACTTGTATACTGATGATGGTAGAAAAGATAGTGCAGGTAATCCTAAGTTGAATGGAGTAAGGTTTGGGATGAATGATTTGAGTCTTGAAAATGGGGGACGTATGTGTTGGCCTACGGCAAGTGGTGGAATTGACTGTCATAACTCTCATCAAAATGGTCTTGATGTAGATGTTTGGTTTGTAAGAAAAGATAATCAGGAAGGTCCAGTTAATGTTGCTAACAAAGCACTTTATGATCAGGCTCTTTCGGAGGAGTTGATAAATTTGTTTATTGAAGTAGGGGGAGCAATTCGTATTTTTGTTGCATCAAATTCAGAAATAAATACTACTGAAATTATACGTATTCAAGAGGATCATTATGACCATTTCCATGCTACGTTTCCAAATCCAAATCCACCTTTTGGAGAAATTGAGGTTACTGCGACAGAGCCTCAGGTTGAAGTAACAACGGGCTTTAAAGTTTCAACAATTGAAGCTGGGCCTATTAATGATAGATACGGGATGAACCTTTTTGAAGGATATAGAGTAAATGTCTCGTCAAGTGCAGGTACAATTTATTATCAAGGTAGCGCTAAGGGAAGCTTCACTAACTTGCCTGTTAATGGTAACGGCAAAGTAATTTTCCAACTTAAACGTTCTATTGCTGGTGATGCAACTATTTCGGTGTCAACAAGAAATCCGTATAATGAGCCACAAGCACAGGCTAACGGGACTCATACTATAACTTTTAATTAATATACTTTTGGAGGAAATGATGAAAAAGGTATGTGTTGCGTTGCTTTTACAGAGTATAATTACGATATTTTTTAGTGTAACGGTAACAGCAGGCGTTGAACCTACAGATATTATTCTGAGTGATTCAGAAAATTCTATTTATATGACAAGTTGCAATTTATCAAGTATTACTGATATAGCACAAGAACCAGCATGTTCAAGTATTATTTATAAGGTAAATTTAAATAATAATAATAAGGTAGTATTTTATAGGGATTCTCAGCTAGATAGAGTGCAGCTGTCGCCGGATAGTAATCGACTTGCAGTTATAAGAAATTATTATTCAAAGACACCTGAACTATTAATAATTGATAAGAAAGAAAAAAAGGAAATTGCTCATTTAAAAGCTAAAATAATGAAGTATATTTGGAGTCCAGACAGCAGAATTATTCTCTACATTACGGGAGAAAGAAAGAAACGTTCTAGATTAATAAATTCGACAGGTGTCTGGGTATACAATATAGAAAAGAACGAAAAGAAAATGATTGCCGAGAAAGCTCAAGATATTTTTTGGCCTACAGGAGATGATATTTTCATTATTAATTATGAGAAAAAGTATGATAAAAACTATAACATTAGCACTAATTATGGTTCATATATTTACAACTATAAAACAGGTTCTATCAATCAAAAAGGATTAAATGGTGTACAATTTTCATTTGATGGCAAGTATTCAATTCTTTATAGACCTGAATTTTATGATTTGCCTGATGATGAAGGGAGAATCCGTATAGATTTCTACGATTTAAAAAATAAGAAAAAAATACTGGCAGAACAGGTTTCGAGCATGTTTCAAAATCCAGTATTTTTATCTTGGGATTCATTCTTTTTTGGAAAAGACAACAGAGTAATTTTTTGGGAAATGCCGTGGAATACAAATCTTAGGGATATCAAAATTGTTGATATTGATAATAACAGAGTATTAAAAACTGTTAAAGGAAAGTATAAGATTATCGGCACTAACTCAGATAGAAGTAAAATCGTGATTTTTAGTGCTGGAAAATTTGAAGCAGCTGATGTACCGTAGTGTGACTATGAGTTCCAATGAGTTCTGGGATATCCATTAAAGAATTGCCCCTGTCCTATTTCACCACCTCATAGACACTTCGCAGCTTGTCATTCCCGAAGGGGCGCTGCCCTATCCATCGGTCGTTAAAGTGACGCTTGCCAATTTGACCTCACTGCCCGTCGGAGACTCGCACCGAGGTGCTTATCCAACGGGTGCGGCCCTTGCTGCCGCCATCGAGATCGATAGCGGCGGTGTAAACTTCAAGCGTGAAGTTGAACTCTCCATCCCAGTACCTGCCGATATGCCTGTTGGGGCTGTTCCCTTCCTGACAAAGCCTTATAAACTGACCCATGATGACGGCACGACGGAAGATCTTTACCAGATTATCGATTCGATGGAAGTCGTTGACGGGCGGATAACAACAGCAAGCCCGCCCTTTGACGGTATTTTAGGGGGCGGCATCTTCTCTGTCTTCTACATGCCCGAACCGATGAATGGTGAAATCATTGTCTGGGGTTACACCTACTGGGACAAGGACGGACTTACGGGATATACGCCTCGGTACGAGTCTCCGACCGGATTTGATGATACGGGCGATCAGCCTGTCAGGTCGGCCATGGTGAGAAACGGTAATATGGTGGCCTTTTCCAACTCGGCCGGTAAATACGCTATTCTCGATTACCAGGTGTCCGACAACTGCCTCTATGCTTCGCCCATGACGGCAAGGCATCCTCTGACAGGTAAGGTAGTGGAACTTA
>JAOUBX010000164.1 GCA_029860075.1 Deltaproteobacteria bacterium
GATGTTCTTCAGGGTAATTTTGATGTGCCTCAGGGATCAATTGGTACCTGGTGGTTTGATGAGCCCAGTGGTACGAATGCTCCCGATGCAACATCCTATAACAGGCATGGTACCTTGAATGATGGCGCCTCATTTGTGTCGGGCTTCTATGGAAATGGCGTGAATCTAGGGGGTTCCGGGGCTCAGCCGCATGATATTACTTTCCCGAACCACAGTGACTTTGGTCTTTCTGACAGCTACAGCATGGAAGTATGGCTGAAACCGACCGATGTTACCGGAATTCGCCCGATCCTGGCCAGCAACAATGACCTGGCCATGCGCTATATCCTCTATCTTGATGATGGCGTAGTGACCCACAGGTTGAGTACTTCCGGCAGCTCAATTGATTCGCCCGATCCCTTTGCATCAAGCTGCAGTGTCACGCTGAATGAGTGGAACCATCTTGCCATAATGAGAAGTGGCGGCAGTGGAAATCCGGCAACTATCTATCTGAATAATCAAAGCTGCGGCAGTTTTGAAGATAAGCACTATTCAGGTGGTACCGTTGTTTTCCAGGCGGGTCAAACGAAGCTTGGCAGCAACACCTATTATTATAAAGGCATTATGGATGATATCGTTCTTTATAATAAGACACTCAGTCCCGATGAATTGAAGAAGCGTTATCGTACATGGATGACAGGCGCTGTGGCTGATAATAACTCCGGTACGGTCAATGGGCACGGTATACAGGCGAATGACCGGGTTGTCATTACTTTTGACGGTGAAATTAGTGGGCCGCCGACGATTGATGCCTCTAATATTGATACGGTCCTTGCTCTTAATAATGGTCATACCTGGAAAGATGGGGCCGGTGCCATCGGAAGCGCCGTCTGGTCCAGTGATGGCGGTAATACCAATGATACACTGACCATCACCTTGAATAATATGACGACTACCATAGCTGTAGCAAGCGGCGACATAATTACGCCCGACGGAACCATCAAAGATAGCATCCTGAGGCCGATTTTCGGAACCATCTATGTGAGCGGTACCTTCTCCCCCATTCCGAGTGGCGCCGTGGCCTACTATCAATTCAGTGAAAAGAGCGGCACAAGGATCATTGACGGGACATCGAATAACAACCATATGACCTTCTATAATGGCGCCATAAGGACGACGGGTAAAGTTGGTGATGCCATCAACTTTGACGGTTCTGCCGATTATGCCGAGATTTCCAGCGGATTTACGAATTTCACTTCAAATGCCATTTCTGTCGAGGTCTGGATCCAGGGTGGGGGCCAAAGCCCCGGTACGGGCCATGGACTCGTTGCAGGAGATGCCATGAAGATTGATTACTGGGGCGCAAAAGCCTTCTCAGGTGTGAAGACCGGTGGTACCTGGAAGACAAATCAATGGAGTGGTTCTGCTAATATTAACGATGCTGCATGGAAGCATATCGTTCTAACCTGGGATGGCAGTAATCAAAATATTTACATCAATGGTGTGAAGGATGCTGCTCCCTATCCCACTGCTGGAACACTTGATATACAGGATAAGCTCACTATCGGTCTCGATTCGGCATTTGGCTATTATTACAATGGTATCATTGATGAAGTGGTCATCTACAATAAGGCGCTCAATCAGACCGATGTTACGAATCGCTACACTAATCCCTGAAAAATAAGTTTATTTGGATATAAATGGAAAAGGGCCCCTAATAAAGGGGCCCTTTTCTTAATTGATTAGCAAGTTTTGTATGTATCGAAATAGCCCCTCAAGTCCGCCATAGAGAATTGGTAAATGTGCCGGATTTATTATCCTAAAACAGCAGTTGGATCATGATTTCCAGCGCAACCAGTTGTTTCCGCGGCACTTCCAAAAAATGCCAGCTTAACCTGCGGGTGAAGCTATAATTTATTGAAAGTACTGTGACACCAAAATGTTACACTATCAATTCACGCCCGGCTGCCCTTTCCAGCATTATTTCAAGGTGAACAGGAAGAATAACATAATTTTTTTACATGGCAGGGTACTGTTGTTGATCACAGTAAAATGCGAAAAACTAAAAAGAAGAAAAAAGGCTTTGTCCTTGTCGTTCCTCAGCGAATGCAGGGATATTTTCCTGAAAAGATGGAGAGAAGGTGAAAAGTCGCATCCTGTTCCAGGTCCTTTTCAGGCAGGGCCTTCAAGCTATTTATAACCATTTTGATGGTTGCTTCCTTCTCCGGTTTCTTTTCAGGAAGGCAAAAGAGGGCATCCTTTCCGAATGAAGCCTGATAGAGATAATTCAACTCTATTGTTGCCTCAATATATGCGGGACAATAGTTGGCTTTTATATGGTCCTCTACAGAAAGCTTGGACGTATCGCCCTTATATTCGAAAGCAAGATAATCTTCGCAGGTTTTAAGAAGTGATGCACCGTCGGCGAAGGAGAAAGAAGGCGAAAGAAAAAAGAATAAAAGACAAAATTTGATAATACCCTTTCTCCGTTTTTTGTAAAGTATAGATAAATTTGATTTATTCATAATCCCTCACATGGTTGTCCTGCCATTCCTTATAGTGTCCTATGTATTACACCTTTTTAAAAAGATATTTATAGATTGATTCTGTATTATTCTGTTAATTCTGTCAAATCATTTAGACAATAGTTATTAGTCTTAATCATATCTTCCTCATAAATGCTGATGCTAAGTAAATAAGTAACACTTTAGGAAGATTAAAGCAACAAAGGAAGCTAATGAAAGGGCCGGACCGTACGCCGTTATCGGCAACATATCTAGCAGGTTAAAGTCCTGTCCGGGGAATTGCTCATTCGTCCCGGTAGTACCGTGAAGCAGTATTCGAGTAATCGTGTGCTGTAAGTTTCGCAAGGGC
>JAOUBX010000165.1 GCA_029860075.1 Deltaproteobacteria bacterium
AAAAAGCGCCGCCCCATTCACGGTGCGCTTCCCTACCGCCATCTTAACCTTCCCGCCCTTTTGCCCGTAAGCAATATTAATGTTACTCCCGCCTACAGGGGGGGAAGTGTGGGTTCTCTGCCTGAAGACCTGGCAGCAAGTGAAGAGGCGCCAATCAGCAAAGAAATGACTGACCTCGCCGAATCACTCAACTGGAATCCCGTCGAGATATATGAATATGTAAAAAACAACGTTCATTCTGAATGGTACTACGGCTGCATGAAAGGGGCCGAAGAGACGGCCCGCCAGAAAAGCGGTAACGACTGCGATCAGGCTGCGCTTTTGGTGGCGCTCCTTCGGGCGTCGGGATTTCCCAGCCGTTATGTGACGGGAACTATTGAGTTTTTCGGCGGCATGGAACAGGCCAAAAACCTGACCGGCATTGATGAACCCATGAATATTGCCCGCTTCCTGCAAAAAGCGGGCATTCCCTACGAGCCGGTCATTGCAGGTGGTAAGATGGTTAATTACCGCTTCTCCCATGTCTGGGTGGATAGCTACATTCCCTATTCCAACTACCGCGGCGCCGTCATCGACGGTCACGGCAAGACCTGGCTCGGTCTCGATACCTTCATCAAGGCCGCCGGTTATGAGGTCAATGCGGTGAGGAGCCTGACGGAAGATTTCACCTCCGCCGGCTATGAACTGACAGCCTTAAGAGACGAATACCTTTCTGCCGTACAAGGTGAAACACCCCTTGAGTACCTCAGATCGAAGATGGCCTCCCTCGGTCTTCAGTCTTTTGACTATTTGAAAAAGAGGGCCCAAAGGCCTGAAATCCTCAACATTATTCCGGCAGGTCTCCAGTTTAAGGCCATTGCCGTCACCGGGGAATCTGCCAAACTTCCCGCTGAGCTTAAGCAGAAGGTCAGATTTAGTGCAAAAGTGGGTATCGGTGAAAATATCCTCGATATTACCCTCGATACGATCAAAGTGGCCGGGAAAGGCATTGCCCTTACCTACGAGCCCGAAACCATCGACGACCAGGAGATCATCAATGCCTGGGGCGGCCTCGACAATACACCTGCCTATCTGGTGCGTCTAAGGCCCGTGCTCACCATCGACGGCGAACGCATTGCCGTTGCTACGGGCGGCCTCGCCATGGGGAGTGATTATGAGGTGACGGTCGAATTGCGCGGCGCCGGTTCGAATATAGTGGAAAAAATCACCAACACCCATATTGCAGGCAATTTGTCGGTTATAGGGATAGGAACCAGGTCGATCACGAAGGTGCACAAAGAAAAAAGCGCCGAAATTCTGCTTTTTGAAGAAGCCAAAAACTACACCAACCGCTGGTCCGAAGCGGAAGAAGAACTCGCTTCCCTTCTAAACCTCGCTATCGCCAGACCGCTACCTTCCGTCGTCACCCTCGGCGGCGCCATTGATGTGGCTTATCTCTTTGATACACCCCACGGTTTCGAATGGACAGGTGTCTTTATGGATGCCGATTTCCGTGCCATCGAAGTAATACCATCACTTCCCCCCTTAGAAAAAGGGGGGGCAGGGGGGATTTCAAATGAAAAACAATTCATGCGCCTTGCCGCTTTAGAGGGCTCCATTCTTGAAAACAGGATATTTGAAGAGGATTTCCAGGTCGATTCCATATCGACGGCAAAATTATTCCAGCATGCAACGGAAGTCATTACTGTTAACAGCACCAACATAGACACCACCCTCCCCACACTCCTCTATGACGACTACATTAAGGAAGAAATAACCAACGCCGTCAATCAGCAATTCGAAATCCGCATTCCCCATTCCGAAATCAGTTACATGGATTGGCTCGGCACGGGCTGGCTAAAGGAAAATATTCAAACAGGCGAGTCGGGCTGGATGCTGACGGGCATGATTGCCGGAGGGATGACGGCCGTTAACAAACAGGATTGGATCGAGCAGGATATTAAGAACTATCTAAGCCTGCCTTTCTCGCCGGGTATTAATCCCGATCCCCGGTCGGTAAGGAGGCTGGTTCGTCTTAACAGAGCATTAGGGGACTACCAGAAAAAAGAAGCCGGTGAGCTACTCGATACATCCTTTGATGTGATGGCCCTCGATGCGAAAGGGAAGGGCGTCAAGGGGGTGCCTGTTACTTTCGTTGTTATCGAAGGGGTGGGTACGATCATTGCTGAAGACGACAAGGGGAATCCCCTCGGCGCATCGGCAAGCATACTGACTGTCACGACCGGACCCGACGGCATTGCCCGTGTAAGAATGACGACAGGTGCTCATGTTTCTGATTCACCCTTCTATCTCTATGATTATGACACCAGGGTGGGTAGCATGGTGGGTCTCAATGTGGTTGATGTTCTGACTGCGACTGATCTTGCGGGGCTTATAAAGACGGACA
>JAOUBX010000166.1 GCA_029860075.1 Deltaproteobacteria bacterium
TTCTTCAATATCCCTTTTTCATGAGGTGAGGAAGATTTGCGTGGCCTGAGGTCAGGCTTGCAACCAGGCATTTATCAAGCACAGAAAAAAAATAAGGGAAGGCTCCACACCTTCCCTTACATTCATTCAAATTCTGCTTCACAGAAATTGCTTAAATACTACTCCAGATCTTCTTTTGTAATCTCACCCTTCTCAAGCAGCCAGTCTTTCAAAATCCGCTCTATCTGCCAGTTTAAAGAACGTTCATTTGATTTAGCAACTTTCCTTAGGGCTTCGATAACTATTGGTATTGTAGCAATTGTAACGCGTTCCGTTTTCTTATGTACTGTATTTTTCATAATTTTCATTATAGTCGAATAAGAACTCTTGACAACAGTGAATTATTCTGTTAGCTTCTTGTGAATTCATAACTTTTCATAACATACCATAAGAAGTGGAGGGTCAAGTCATGGCAGAGACAAAGCGGAAGGAAGGGGAATTTGATGAATGGCTTATGAGGGATATGTGTAATCATTTGGAAAGTCATACCTCTGCTTTGGAGGCTTTGGCAGAGCTGATTTGCTCATCTACGCTGGAGGCATTCACCGGGGATACAGGCGGTGAACATAAAAGTGCAAATCTCCGCTGGGGTCTTTTGCAGATTTTTCAGTTTTACCTGGAAGGGCAGCAAAAGATACTGGAAGAGTACCTTGAAAAATATAACAACCTCGATCTTGTCCTTTTAAAAAGGGGAGAAAAGCTTCTCGAACTGGTCCACTATGGTGCTTACACCCATGAAGAAAGAGCCAATGAAATGCTGAAAGAAGCCATTGGCTACCTTGATGTGGTTATTGAAAGAGGCAGTGAGTATAAGGGGGTGGCGGAGGAGGTTAAGGGGGAGTGTTTGGAGCGGCTGGGAAGTTATTGATTGCGGATTTGGGAATGCGGATTGCGGATTGAAAAAGGCAAATGCGGGTCAAAAGATTTTATTTCGCGCAGAGACGCCAGGGCGCAGAGAGAAGGGGTGTCATTAACAATATATAATGAATTATTAATCATTCCAAATCAGATTTTAATCCGGTCAATCCTGTCAAAATAATATTCTTGCTTTTCTTTCTCTGCGCCTTTACGAGAAAAAAAGCTATCCACGAAAAGCGCCAGGGGTCACAAAAAAGAACACCCCCTTTAAGAATGGTCTTCTTAAAGAGGGTGGATTTTGATCTTTTCCTGCAATGCCGCAGCCTTTATTATCCTCCTGTAGAACCGTCTGTAGCCGCCCAATTCGAGTAGGTACTCTCACCGTCACCATTATCATAGGTAGTGACTACATAATAAGAAAAATCATTCCTATTTACCTGAATGCTGAGAGTCGTGTCAGTCGTTGAGCCTGCAAGTATCCATGGCCCCTGGGGGCTGCTGCTGCTATAGATTCTATATCCTGTCACGTTTGCTACCGGGTCCCATGATAAATCATGAAAATAAAGGTTTTTATCTTTATTGTAGATAGCTGACAGATTGGCAGGAGGCAGTAAAATATTATTTACCATTACATTGACCGTATCACTGGCCGTTGCCCCATCGTTATCGGTAACGGTAAGTTCAAAGGTAAGAATAGTATCCATATTCACTTGCGGAGCAGTGAAGGAAACACTACTTGCCTCAGCGCCTGACAAAGTTACAGCCGGTCCGGCAGTCTGTACCCATGAATAGCCGACAACCGTACCATTGCTGTCATTTGCAACGCCCGACAGATTAACAAAAGCTCCTTCATCAAAGCTCTGATCAGGACCTGCATTGACAGTCGGCGGGATGATCACATTATAAACCATTACATTGAACGTATCGGAAGCCGTCGCTCCATCGTTGTCGGTAACGGTGAGATCGAAGGTCAGCACCGTGCTCGTGTTGATATAAGGCGCTGTAAAGCTCATTGTCGGCGTATCGGCTCCGCTGATTGTTACCGCCGGACCGGCAACCTGCGTCCAGAAATAACTTTCAACCGTACCGTTGCTGTCGGAAGCCGTCCCCGTCTGGCTAACCGGTATTCCTTCATCAACGGCCTGATCAAGGCCCGCATCAACGGTGGGCGGGATGATCACATTATAAACCGTCACGTTGAACTGATCGGAGGCCGTTGCGCCGTCGTTGTCGGTCACGGTCAGATCGAAGGTCAGCACTGTGCTCGTATTGACAAAGGGGGCTGTAAAGCTCATTGTCAGCGTATCAGCGCCAGTCAAAGTAACCGCCGGGCCTGCAACCTGCGTCCAGAAATAACTTTCAACCGTGCCGTTGCTGTCGGAAGCCGTCCCCGTCTGGCTAACCGGCATTCCTTCATCAAGGGCCTGATCAAGGCCCGCATCAACCGTGGGCGGGATGATCACGTTATAAACCGTCACGTTGAACT
>JAOUBX010000167.1 GCA_029860075.1 Deltaproteobacteria bacterium
ATAAGCATGGCCTGAATATGAAAAAGAAGACCAATGGAGACTTTCTCTTCCAGGAAAGGGTGATTAATAATATCCTGTTTTCTGTTTTGATAGGCAACAAGAACGGTTTTCCTTGTATCATCATCCATGGTTACACCACCCGTTTCATCCTTCTTAAACCCCTTGCCATTCACTTTTTTAAGATTAACCAGGGAAAGAGCAAGCCGGTCGGCAATAAAGGGCCTGAACTCCTCCATCATATCAAGGGCAAGCCCTGCTCTGCCGGGACGGTCCCTGTGAAGAAAACCGACTGCCGGATCGAGGCCGACCGTTTCCAGCGCTGATCGAATATCGTGCATGAGAAGAACATAAAGAAAAGAAAGGAGACAGTTAACATTATCCTTTGGGGGTCTCCTATTTCTCCTTCTAAAGAAAAAATCATCTTTCTGTGCCGTTATAAAGTGATCGAATGCATTAAAGTAGATATTTGCGCTATCTCCCTCGATACCCCGGACAATATCAAGATCATCGACACCATTCATCTTTCTCATTGAAGAGGAAAGCCGTTTTGCCGTGAATTCAAGTGTTTCCGAATCGACTTTTTCAGGATGATCCCTTAAAGCGCGGTTGACAACGGTGCGGCAATTGGCAAGCTTGCCTGTTACCATTGCCCTGGCCAGATCAGCCGACTCCCGCTTATTATCTGCCCGCCGGTATTGTTCACGTCTCAACAGAACATTACCGGAAACAGGCCCCAAAACCTTCGCCAGAAAACGGCCGTTTTCCGTCAGGAAAGTAATGGCAACATTTCTCTCTGCACAAAAGCCCATCAAAAAAGGACTGCAACTCACCTGTCCGAAGCAGACAATTCCCCCTATCGTATGAATTGGAACCCTTAATTTCACTTCCCTTTCAGCCTTAACGACAACAGTCTCCCCTTCTTTGGCGAGATAGGCTTCCTGGGTAGTAACAAAAAGGGTATTGAGATGTTTTTTCATAAAATTACCCCTCCTTTATAACGAGACGATTCAGGTATCGCTTTACCGATTTCCTTCTTCCCGTCACTTTCGGCATACACTGTTCAACGAGAGAGCAGCTATCACACTTTTTTGAATATTCTTCTTTCGGCGTCACCCCGGAATCAATCAATTCATGGAGTCTTGCAGCCGCTTCTTTCGTCTTATTCCTAAGTTCTTCATCAAATAATACATCCAGACGGCGACCTGTTCTGCCGTAAAAAAGCGCGCCTTTTTCAACGGGCAAGCCTGTCATTTCCTCCAGGCACATGGCCTGGGCGCAAAGCTGAACCTTGTCAAAATTACCGGACTTCGGTTTGCCTCTTTTATACTCCACAGGAAAAGGCCGCCACAAAAGCAGCCTTTTTCCACCCTGCCGGGCATCTTCTTCCCTATGAAATTCAACAGCGTCCGCTTTACCTGAAAGGCCGAGTTTTAGCGATCTTAAAGGCAAGGCATAGTCAACACGCACCTTTCCCCGTGATTCTTTATGCGCTTTATCGACATTTTCATGCATTACATTCCCTTCCGCCGTGAAGAGGTTCTCCTCCCACAAACGCTCATTATGTATCAAGGCACATTGCCGCTCGCAGAAAAGAAGGTGCTGGAGGGCGGACAAGGGAAGGAGATCGTCTTCGGTAAAATTCATTAATTATCCCCCTTGTTTAAATATCCCACCGGGATTTTTTTAATAATACTTTAAACCTCCTGTTAAGGAAACTTTTTGTGTCAGGCTTAGTATTACCACCCCCTGCCGGATTTATATCTTAATCTGCACTTTTTAAGCTTCTTTGTGGCCATAGCATAGTAATTCCATTCAATCCACGCCCCCGCATGAGGGGCGACGATTTGGTGGCGCTGATAAAGAATTACGAGCCATTGTTTCAATCCACGCCCCCGCATGAGGGGCGACATATCTATCGAGGGGACCGAACCCGAGAGAACTAGTTTCAATCCACGCCCCCGCATGAGGGGCGACATCAAAAGCCTTAACCACAATATCCTGATATTGTTGTTTCAATCCACGCCCCCGCATGAGGGGCGACGGTAATACAAACAGGTGTTACAACTTCTGGGTCTGTTTCAATCCACGCCCCCGCATGAGGGGCGACGCGTGAGTCTAAACAAAATGATTTATTGGATTTAGTTTCAATCCACGCCCCCGCATGAGGGGCGACCGTTTCAGGCTTTCGTTGAGGATCACTTGTCAGGTTTCAATCCACGCCCCCGCATGAGGGGCGACTCCAACGCAGGATTTAATCACGATGGCTGTGCGAGTTTCAATCCACGCCCCCGCATGAGGGGCGACCAAGGG
>JAOUBX010000168.1 GCA_029860075.1 Deltaproteobacteria bacterium
TCAAAAAAGTTTTGATTACAATCCCAACCGTTATGAATACACCAAAACCGACGCCAGGGGAATCGCCATAACTTATGTCAATGACTTCATGGGCCGTCTCATTGAAAAGAAGGTGGACGGCGTAACAAAAGAAACCTACAGTTACTACATTAACGGCCGGCTGCATACGGCCCAGAAAGACGGTCTCACTTATACCTACACCTATTATGCCGGCGGGCAGGTGAGGGACGTGACCGACTCGAACGGGAAAACGCTCTCCTACAAGTATGACGCTGTCGGCAACCGGACGGAGGTGAAAATCTCCGATGGAGTTAATCCTGACAAAGTGCTTACCTATGGCTATACCGATGCAAATCAGCTCGATACGATTACGGCAGAGCCGGGAGTCTTCGATTATGACTACCGGGTGGACGGCAGCCGGGAGAAGCTTACTTATGCAAATGGTGTCTTTACAAACTATTCCTATGACGCTTCGGGCCGCATGGTGGGGATTATTACTCCCGGTGTTTCCAGTAACGTCTATAGCTACGATAAGGTGGGGAACCGTTTAAGCAATGTATCAGAAAGCAAAGCTGCTTCCTATAAATATGATGATCTCTACCGCCTGACCTTTGCTTCTCATACCAGTGTTGAAGGCGCCATGTTCGAGAACTACACTTATGACGCCATTGGTAACAGGCAGGCCCATGATAACGATCTCATAAATAACTATTACCCCGGTTTTGATCCTGACCTGACCAATAAGACTATCGACGGTGACTTTATTTATTATGACGTGGCAGGGAAGAGCTACCAGACGCCCTTTACGGACGTAGCTGACAGTGTTGATTACGGTTATGACTATGAAGAGCGGCTCATTAGTGTAAAGCGTGTTTTCGGGCTTTCTTCCACCGTTGTTGAATACAAGTACGACGTAAGTGGCAGGCGGATCGGGCGGACGGTGACGAAAGACGGCGTTATGACGGCGAATATGGAATATCTCTATGACAATGAAGATATTGTTGCTGTGTATGAGAATGGAGTATTAACTAAAGAGTTTATTCACGGGCCGGGGATAGATGAACCGTTGGCCATCAAGACGGGCGGGAACTGGTATTACTACCATGCCGATGGTTTGGGTTCCGTTATGGCGCTTACAGATGGCAGTGGGGCAAAGGTGGGGAGTAGCTATGGTTATGATTCCTTTGGGAATCTTGTTAAGGGGACACTTGATAAGAATTATACCTATACGGGCAGGGAGTGGGATAAGGAGGCGGGGCTTTATTATTACCGGGCCAGGTTCTATGATCCTGAGACGGGGAGGTTTATCTCCAAAGATCCGATAGGTTTTGCCGGGGGGGATGTTAATCTTTATTCTTATGTCCAACAGAATCCAGTGAATTGGGTGGATCCGTGGGGACTTGCAAGGTATGGTATTTTTTTGTGATAGAAAAGGATGTCATGGCCCAGGAGATACATTTCCAGGGACTCAACCGCCAAAACAGCCTCCAAAAGATCCTGGTGGCAGAGGGGACAGAGGTTTGTCTTGGTGGCTTTGTACAACAATGTGTATAGAGGCAGCTAAAAAAGCTGTAAAATGCCATCCAAGTGTTAGTGGCTTACCGTGTGGAGTAATGTGTGCCTATGCATTAATATCAGGTAAAGGAGGCGTATGATTTAGATTGAAGGCGTATATGATATGAAGATATTCTATTTTTATATATTTATGTTTTATTACTTGAAAGGTGTTGATAGGTTTAAAAGGAAAAACTATATTTCTGCTAAACATTTTTTTGAGAAAGCTAGCAAGTACAATAAATTTCCTGATTATGATCTTTTTTATCAATATTATGGACAAACTTTATTTTATTTAAATCAGATTGATGAATCATTTAATCATTTATCCAAAGCATATAAAATTTGCGATAAAAGAGGGTGGGATTATGAAAATGATAGAGAGTACAATCTAACTAAAGATACATTGGAGTTACTTCAATATATTAAAGAGGTCCATAATTTAGAAATAGAAGGCTTTATAAAAGAAAAACGATTAAAGCCGAAAAAAGAGAGTGAATAAGGGGTCAGGTCGTACGCCGTTATCGGCAACCTATCTAACAGGTTAAGAAAGAAAGAATAAGGGTCACCCATTAGAAGTACCCCTGTCAATGGCAAAACGCATCTATTAGCAAGGAAAAAGTTTTTTT
Source organism: Deltaproteobacteria bacterium (assembly GCA_029860075.1). Lineage (NCBI taxonomy): Bacteria > Pseudomonadati > Myxococcota > Myxococcia > Deltaproteobacteria bacterium. The sequence continues at coordinate 2,184 of JAOUBX010000168.1, forward strand.
CTTGCTGCCTTTTCATAGAGTTAACAATATATTTACCATTCCCGTAGTTTCATTAAGTTTATAGTGTCAGTATCTATTTCACTGCACCAGTCACCCATCAGGATCAAGGCATTC
>JAOUBX010000169.1 GCA_029860075.1 Deltaproteobacteria bacterium
AAATTCCTGTGGCTGAAGCAAATTTAAGAAATACTTTGACTGTTGACGGATGTTACGGTAATGGAACCATGCGGGCGATAAAGGCTATTATTAATGGAACGGCTGAGACTTTTGACAGGACACTTGTGGATACAAACGTATCGCATCAGCTTCATAAAGCAGGTCATGGCAGTACAACGGCAAGATTATATAAGGAGTACTATGTTACCGGGACGGGCTTTACTAATTATCATGTTGATCAGGCAATTGGTATGGAGGAGGGTAAAATAATAGATAAAGAATTACTTGTAGGAATATCATCAAAAATCAATAATCACCCGACAGCAGATGATGATATAGGTATTTTGGAACTCTATCAGAATGATGACTGGGACGGTGATGGGATTAGTAATTATATTGAGGTGGAGAATAGTAAAAGAGTTGTTGGCAAGCTAATAAATTTGCAAGGGCTTGTCACTAGTCATGACGTAAAAGAATTAGTAGGAAACGAAAATACATACACAGGTGTAGAGTATACCGAAATTGATGAAGCTCTCCTTTTTGATCCATTGGACTCTGAGACTGGTGTTCTAATGTCAACAGAAATTAACGCAACAAATAGGGGGGTGCACTACATAGGTGAAATACTGATGCAAAATTCATTGGTTGATAACGGTGAATATTCTACAGACAATAGAATTGATGGATTTAGAATTCCAAATAATGGAAAAGGATATTATTACTCAAAGGGTGGAGACCCGTTTGGTGATATAGATAATTATGCTACACTTGCAACTATAAGTGCTGTTGAGAAAGTTGGCCGATTGTGGGAAGCTGCACACCCGGATCTTGCGCCTCTGCGTAAAAAGGAATACTGTTCTAACGGAACAGATTTCACTCATGATAACAAGTCTTGCCTTGATACAGATGCTACAAAAGAAAATGGGGTGCTTGTTACAGGTGGTAAAAGGTTTGGAGTACTAGATTTCAGCAAAGCAGGTGGAGGAGAATTCTTTTCCCTAAGATCAGTACCAATTGGGAGGCAGACCTACTTTGCAAATGGTAATATTATTACAACTGACCATAATACACATAAAAATGGCAGAGACCTGGATGTCCGGTATGTTTTGAGAGATGATATTGGGGAGAGGAGATTTGATTTTGATGAAAATAATAGTGCATGGTATGATGCAGCTTTAACGAGGGAACTGATGGGGTATTTTGTAGAAGCCGGTGCTATTGTATTTTATGTTGATGCTGATGAACGAACAAATATAGGGCCAGGAAAGGTTGATTTTTTAAACTCAGAGGGACAAACCGTAAGTGCGACTGTTATAGAGGCAGATGGTCATGATGACCATTTTCATGTTGTGTTCCCTTCGACCTACGAGCCTATAAACTTTGATTTATCAATACCAGAGGAACCTAATCCGACACTAGATTTTAGCACTAATCCAGTGCAGGTAACAGTAAGTGGAGATGAGAATATAAAAGTAAATACAAAAATAAAAACTAATGTACTTCTGGACGATAAAAATTGGCCTTTCCTAAAAGGTACAAAGTTTCATGTTACAGCAACCTCTTCTGAAAATAGTATAGGAAGTCTTGGTAATAATGATAATTGTTATTGGAAAGTCGTCAGGTATTGCAGGGTTGTTTCAGATGGAACGCTTGAGTTTGATTATACTGCACCGGCAGTTATAAGTGAAAATAAGGTTGTAACAATTAAGGTATGGGATAAGCCGGGTGGTAAACTTTATGATTCAGTGCTGGTTGAACTGATCCCACAACCGTGATCATAGGAGAAAAATAATGAATAAAAATGTTTTAATATTAATTTTCGCTATTATTTTAGTTGGAAGAGTTGAATATTCTGAAGCTATAACAACGATCTTTGATGAAGAAAGAGGGAATATTTATATAGGTGGTGGTGATATGGCTCGTATTCTCCTTTATAAAGATAATATTAGAAAGACTACTTTTAGAAATAAGGTTTATCGTCTTTCTTTGGAAGATGAAAAAGCCCACTTAATAGTAGAAACAAAAGATAGAATTTTATCATTGAAGGTAAGAAAATCATTGCTTGTAGTAGCAGAAATAAATTTAGATGGTGAGCCTGGGAAAGACCATCGAAGTTTATTATTGTATGATAAAAAAGGAATGTTGCTGAAAACCATTGATGGCGTGGTTTTGTCAACGAGTTCGGATACTTACAGCTTGAGTCCGGATGGAACT
>JAOUBX010000170.1 GCA_029860075.1 Deltaproteobacteria bacterium
AAGAAAAGTAACAAAAGAAAGGCCGCCCTAAAACTTGGTCCCGCCAAGGCGGGACTCCCCTCCTTCCACCGTTGCCTTCGGCGGGCACAAAAACTCGCTCCGCTCAGACAGTTTGTGCCCTCCCTCCTCAGTCAACGGCTACACTCGGCTGCCTTTTAACGGGAAGGAAAAGCAAGCTCTTTTAGGGCTCAAGCAAGGCCACGTCCTCTGGGCGTAGATTCTTTACTCGTTACTTTTCATTCAGAAAGCGGTAACATCATCGCTGTCTCATCACATTCGGGGAATTTGGAGCACTTTATGCAGGCGCCCCATATCTTGTGGGGAAGCTCCCCTTTATCGATCTCCTTAAAACCGAGCCTTGAAAAAAAACGGGGCTGATAGGTTAAGGCAAAGACCCGTTTAAGCCCGATAATAGCCGCCTCTTCAAGGCAGGCAAGCGCCATTTTTTTGCCGATACCGGAAAGCTTCTTCTCACCCTTTACCGCCAGGGACCTGATTTCACCAAGATCTTCCCAGCAGATATGAAGGGCGCAGGCCCCGACCAGTTCCTTACTGTCATCATCAATAAAAACATAAAAATCCCTCAATCTTTCATAAAGATCGACAAGAGCGCAGGGGAGCATTTCACCCTTTTTTGCATAACTGTCAATAAGGGCATGCATCTTTTTTACATCTTCTACTTTCGCCTTTCTAAGCATTTTTTGACAGCATCTCCCTTGCATGTTTCTTTGTCATTTCCGTAATTTCCACGCCTCCAAGCATCCTGGACAGTTCATCAACTCTTTCTTCAGGGGAAAGAATGTCTATCGATGTGAAAGTTCTCCCCCCTTCCACCCGTTTTGCAACCTTATAATGGCTATCGCCGAGCGCCGCAATCTGGGGTAAATGGGTAATGCAGATGACCTGTGAATTCTTTGATACGCTTTTAAGCTTCTTACCCACCACTTCCGCCGTTCCTCCTCCTATCCCCGCATCGACTTCATCAAATATGAGACTGGGAACCTTCTCCTTACCGAGGGTTCGCTGTTTAAAAGCGAGCATGAGCCTTGAGAGTTCACCGCCGGAAGCTGTTTTTGCCAGCGCTCTCGGCGCTTCTCCGGGATTGGCGGAGAGAAAAAATTCGGCCTCTTCCAGCCCCTTTTCTTTCAGGCCTCCCAAATCCCTGAAGACAACTTCAAGCGCTGCGCCGTTTATGCCGAGATCTCCAAGTTCATGGACTACTTCGCGGGACAGGCGTTTTGACGCTTCACGCCTTAATGCGGAAAGCTCGCCGGCAATATTTAGCGCCTCTTCCTTCTCTTTTGCCACTCTTGCTTCCAGGGCTTCTCTGCTTTTTCCGGCCCCTTCAAAAGAGTCAAGCTCCAGGGCGAGGGATTCTTTCGTCTTGATCAGGTCATCCAAAGTGGGGCCATATTTTTTCTTCAGCCTTTCCAGGTCGGCCAGTCTCTCTTCAACGGCAGCAAGTCTGGCAGGATCAAAGGTCATATTTCCGGCATATTCTCTAAGGGTCAGCGCTGCATCTTCGAGTTGAAAAAGAGCGTTCTCGGCCGCTTCCTCCGGGGCCTTGAGTTTTGAATCGAGAGGGGCGCACGCTTTCAGCCGTGACAAAACCTCACCGAGCCTGCCGACGATTGAATCTTCGGAGGAATAGATAAGCTCATCACCGAATGTGGCCGCCCCTGCCAGTTTTTCGGCATTAAGGAGTACCTTTCGTTCTTCACCAAGCGACTCATCTTCGCCTTTTTCAATATTGGCCTTCTCTAACTCATCAAGCTGAAAGCTGACAAGATCGGCCCTTTCGGCCCTGCTCTTTTCAGCGCGCATCAGATGTTCCAGTTCGGAAAGCGACCTGCCGTAGCGCTTATATGCTTCCTCGTAACGTGCTTTCAGAGATTCCGCCTTACCAAAACTGTCAAGGAGGTCGAGATGGTTTTCAGGCTGCAGCAAAACCTGGTGCTCATGCTGGCCCGAAATATTAATAAGGCCTTCACAGACATCGGTGAGCATAGCCAATGTCGCCATGACGCCGTTAATGAATACCTTGTTTTTGCCGCTGTCTGAAATAACGCGCCTGATGACAAGTTCTTCATGGGCATCGATACCGGAATCGGCCAGTTTTGCCCTGACCTTTGCGCTGCTTTCGACAGTAAAGAGGGCTT